>JAILIM010000018.1 GCA_024695285.1 Bacteroidales bacterium | reverse complement strand
GGAAGTGCCGCTTTCCGGCTCCAAGAAGAAAAAGAAAGACGACAACAAGGAGTCCGTCATCCTCGTGAAGCACAACAAGCGCGACGCCGTCAACGAGGCATTCCGCGTGTGCAGGACCAACCTCGAGTTCATGACCAGGGGTGCCACATCCAAGGTGGTTATAGTGACTTCCTTCAACCCGGGTTCCGGTAAGACTTTCGTCAGTTCCAACCTTGGCGCTGCGATGTCGATCAAGGGAGCCAAGGTCATGTTGATCGACGGAGACCTCCGTCACGCATCCCTGTCCGCTCTCGTCGGCTCTCCGAAGAAGGGCCTTGCCAATTATCTTTCCGGAGAGAATCTTGATGTAGACTCCCTGTTTATGCAGCCAGAAGGATATGACAATCTTTCGGTCCTTCCCGTCGGCACCATTCCTCCCAACCCCAGTGAACTCGTGAGCAGCGAAATGTTCGTGAAACTTGTGGACAAGCTCAAGGCCGAGTATGACTACGTGTTTATCGATTGCCCTCCGTTCAACATCGTGGCCGATACCCAGATCATTTCCGATATGGCCGACAGGACCCTCTTCGTGGTGCGTGCTGGTGTCCTCGACAAGTCGATGCTCGCCGAGCTGGAGAAAATCTACCAGAAGGGCACGCTGAAGAATATGTCCGTGCTGCTCAATGCGACCGACATCTCTTCCGGCAAGGGCTATGGCTACGGCTATCGCTACGGATATGGCTATGGTTATGGATACCATTCGTACGATTATTATTCACAAAAAGAAAAATAGTCTGTTTTGAGTCCCAGGTTTGAATCCCATTTCCGCAGGATAGCGTCCAAGTATCTGGACGTGAAGCTTGTGCTTGCGATGGATGTCATTCTGTCCGTCGCCGCTTCGGGGATTATTATCCTGCTTTCCTCGGCATTCCCGAGTACGGCTTTCGTGGCCCAAACCCGTTTCTGGCTGACATGGCTGCTCAGTTCGCTTCTTGCGTCCGGAGTGATGTTCCTCGCGATGAGGACTTACGCCATTATTATCCGCCACACCAGTTTCAAGGACCTTATCAAGTTTGCTATCGCCCTCGGGGGCAAGGTGGTGATGATAATGGTCTCGCTGCTGGCATTTGCGCGTGTGGAGTATTTATCTGTAGTTGCCGTAATGTTGCTGTCAGACTTCCTGCTGTCGCTCTTCATGTTGCTGGGGGTACGTCTGCTGATGATTTTTGTATACGACGTCTATAAATCCCGAGTACGCGAGGTCCAGAAGTGCAAGAGAGTTTTGGTTTACGGCACGTCGGACAAATCTGAGTCGGCGATTTCCCGCTTCAGGAATTCCCCGCACTACAATATTGTTGGCGTTATAACTCCAAATTCTTCGCTGAAGCATGCCAAGTTTGCTGACAAGTCGGTCTATTTCTTTGAGAATGAGAAAGATCTTGACCGCCTGGCTCTGTCGCTTTCATGCACTGGTGTGCTCTTTACAAAGAAATCTGACGCACGCCTTGAGAACGGCCGTCTCGTCAAGTTCTGCTCTGACCTGGGTATGAAAGTGCTTATGCTTCCCGAGGTTGGGGAGTTGGGCGAAGACCGCGGCGGAGCGATACGAGAGGTCAAGATAGAAGACCTTCTTGGGCGCGACGAGATTCAGATATCGATGCCGGAAATCATAGCGGGCTTTGCCGGCAAGACCGTTATGGTCACAGGCGCAGCCGGCTCAATCGGCTCTGAGCTTTGCCGCCAGCTAGCAACTTTCGGTATCTCCAAGCTTGTTCTCTATGACAATGCGGAAACCCCTATGCATAACCTCAGGCTTGAGCTTGAGGAGTCTTTCCCGGGGCTTGAGTTCACTCCGATTATCGGGGATGTGCGCTCCCTGAACCGCCTGGATTTTGCATTCCGTACCCATAAGCCCGACGTGGTATTCCATGCGGCGGCATATAAGCATGTGCCCCTTATGGAGGAGAACCCATGCGAGGCTGTGCTGGTGAACCTTGTCGGTACCAGTTTTGTGGCAGACAAGTGCATAGAGTACGGCGTCGAGAAGATGGTCATGATATCTACGGACAAGGCAGTGAATCCAACCAATATCATGGGATGCAGCAAGCGCCTTGCGGAGATTTATGTCCAGAGCCTCGGGCTCGCGATTGAAAAGGGACAGCATGAAGGCAAGACACGTTTTGTCACCACACGTTTCGGTAACGTGCTGGGTTCTAACGGTTCTGTTATACCTCGCTTCCGCGACCAGATACGGAAGGGCGGTCCCGTCACGGTCACTCATCCCGACATCACCCGCTTCTTCATGACCATACCTGAAGCCTGCCGCCTTGTCATGGAGGCTGCTATCATGGACACGGCTAACCGCATCTGCGTGTTCGACATGGGCGAGCCCGTGAAGATCGACACGCTGGCCCGCAGGATGATAGAACTCTCCGGCCTCACGGTGGACAAGGACATAAAGATTGAATACACCGGCCTTCGTCCGGGCGAGAAGCTCTACGAGGAAGTGCTTTCCAATGTGGAGAACACGGAGCCGACGAGGCACGGCCGCATACGCATCGCCAAGGTACGCACCTACGATTATTCGGAGGCGCGGGAAATGCTTGCCGGCCTTGAACAGCTGGCGAGAAAGGTGGAGATTCCGGAAATGGTGAAGATGATGAAGAGGGTTGTGCCCGAATTCATCTCCAATAATTCGAAGTTCTCCGAGTATGACGCCAAGCAGCAAGCCTGACGCCCTGCATTGGTATGTGGGCTGCGTGCGCAGCTGCCAGGAGAAGAACGTCGCGGAAGCTCTCAGGAAACGCTCCGTGGAATACTACCTGCCGCTTCGCCGGGAGGTGCATCGCTGGAGCGACCGCCGCAAGGTGGTGGAGTGCCTGGTGCTTCCGCGTTATATTTTTGTCCGGTGCACGGACTCGCAGAGAAGGGCTATACTGGCCGCGGACTCGCGTATAGTGCGTTTCCTTTCTTCCGGAAGGGAAGTGTCGGTGGTGCGTGATGCTGAGATGGAGGCGTTCAGGATGATGGTGGAGAAGGGGAGCGGCACGGTGCGCGTGTCGGACAGTCCGCTTTCGGCGGGCGACAGGGTGCGGGTGCTGAGCGGCCCCCTGACCGGATTGGAGAGCGAGCTTCTCGAAGTTGGCGGAGGACGCTGTCTCGCCGTTCGGCTCGGCACTTTCGGCACGGCGACCATGGATTTGGATGTGGATACTGTAGAAAAGATATGAATATACTTGTGACAGGCGCGAATGGACAGCTCGGCTCGGAGATCAGGGCCGTGGCTGCCGCTTCGCGCGACCATTATATCTTCACCGATGTGGAGGAGCTGGATATTACTTCTGCTGAAGCGGTGCGGGATATGGTTTCGAAGGAATCGGTCGGGGCCATTATCAACTGCGCTGCATTCACGGACGTGGAGGCGGCGGAAGACCGGCAGGAACTTGCCGAGCGCCTGAATGCCGGGGCGGTGCGTATCCTTGCGGATGAAATGGCGCGCACCGGTGGCCTCTTGGTGCATATCAGCACTGATTATGTGTTCGGGCAAGAAGTGTATAACACCCCATGCCGGGAGGACATGAAGGGCACGCCGACTGGAGTTTATGGACTGACCAAGTTGCATGGAGAGCAGGCAATACTGGAGTCGGGCTGCAGGCATATTATAATCCGCACTGCATGGCTCTACAGCGAGTTCGGAAAGAATTTCGTGAAGACTATGCTGCGGCTGACGGCCGAGCGGCCGGTGCTGAATGTGGTGTTTGACCAGGCAGGGACGCCTACGTATGCGCTTGATCTTGCGCGCGCGATTTATAAGATTGTGGAGGAGCGCCTGTATGAGGGGCGGGACGGGATTTATAATTTCTCGAACGAGGGTGTGTGCAGCTGGTATGATTTCACGAAGGAGATTGCGGCGCTTGCTGGGCAGACGGCGTGTGACATTCGGCCGTGCCACAGCTGGGAGTATCCTTCGAAGGTTAAGCGTCCGGCTTATTCGGTGCTGGATAAGACTAAGATTAAAGAGACTTTTGGCGTGGATGTGCCTTATTGGAGGGACAGCCTGGCCGTTTGTATTGGTAATATTCTTGGAAAATGAAACGTTGTATTATTATTACCGGCGGGGCCGGATTTATTGGGTCGCACGTGGTGCGGTTGTTTGTGACGAAGTATCCTGAGTATAGGATTATTAATCTGGATAAGCTTACGTATGCTGGTAATTTGGCGAACCTTCGGGATATTGAGGACAGGCCGAATTACAGGTTCGTTAAGATGGATATTTGTGATTTCGAGGGGGTGCTGAAACTTATGCAGGAGGAGCATGTCGACGGTATTATTCACTTAGCTGCCGAGTCTCATGTTGACCGCAGCATCAAGGATCCGTTTACGTTCGCTCGGACTAACGTTATGGGCACGCTGTCACTGCTTCAGGCCGCTAAAACTTATTGGCAACCGCTAAATTGGCAGATAGCCCACGCGGCTGAAGAAAATTATTTTTCGTGCGGCTGCTCGAAAAACCAATTTCCTTCAGCCTCCACAACGCCCGCGCACGAAGAAACGGTTCAATGCCGTTTCTACCATATCAGTACGGATGAGGTGTACGGGGCGCTGGAGATGGACGGCACGCTCTTCACCGAAGAGACGAAGTATCAGCCGCATAGTCCGTATAGTGCGGCGAAGGCGAGCAGCGATCATTTTGTGCGGGCGTTTCATGATACGTATGGGATGCCGACGATTGTGACGAACTGCTCGAACAATTACGGGCCATACCAGTTTCCGGAGAAGCTGATTCCGCTGTTTATCAACAATATACGTCATCGTAAGCCGCTGCCGGTGTATGGTAAGGGGGAGAATGTGCGGGACTGGTTGTATGTGGAGGATCATGCGCGGGCGATCGATACGATTTTCCATAAGGGGAAGATTGCGGAAACGTATAATATCGGCGGTTTTAATGAGTGGAAGAACATCGATATTATCAGGGTGCTGATCAACACGGTGGACCGCCTGCTCGGACGGCCGGAAGGTGCTGATATGGACTTGATTACGTATGTTACGGACCGTGCCGGCCACGACCTGCGCTATGCGATCGATTCTACCAAGCTTCAGAGGGAACTTGGATGGGAGCCGTCGCTTCAGTTTGAGGAGGGGATAGAGAAGACGGTTCGCTGGTACCTGGAGAACCAGGACTGGATGGATAACGTGACTTCCGGTGACTACCAGAAGTACTACGACGATATGTATAAAGGACGTTAGATTCCCAGGAGCTTTTTGCGGGCCAGCAGGCAGTTGCCGAGGACGATTGCCTTGCGGCCCAGGGTTGAGAGTCGTATCTTGGTGTCGGATGCGACTCTTTCCATTGACAGCTTGTTCACGGCCGTGCGGATGGGGAGCAGCAGGTGCTCGCGTCCGACGATGAGGCGGCCGCCGATGATCACCAGGCCGGGGTTGAAGATGTTGATAATGCCGGAGATACCGCGGCCGAGGGTGTCGCCGATTTCCCCTATGCACTCGATTGCAAGCACGTCGCCGTCCTTGACCGCACCAAGGATGTCGGAGAGTTCTATGCCTCCGGTCTCCTTGTAGGTCGAAGAGAGGGAAGAGCGGCGGCCGGCCTTCAGTTTCTCGATTATCATGCGGTGCAGTGCAGAGCCGGAAGCGCCAGTCTCGAGGCAGCCGACCTTGCCGCAGCGGCACATGATGTCATTGTCCAGGAAGGGGAAGTGGCCGATTTCGCCGGAGAAGCCCGACTTGCCGTAGTATAGCTGGCCGTTGAGTATCATGCCCATTCCGAGGCCCCAGCTCAGGTTGATCGCAATCATGTCCTTGTCGGCGTTCTTGCCGAGGTACATGTACTCGCCGTAGGTCAGTGCACGGGAGTCGTTCTCAATGCTCACGGGCACGTTCAACTCCCTCTGGAACAGGTCTTTAAGGGGCAGGTCGTCGCTGACGAAATAGGTCAGGGAGTAGCCCTGCTCGGGGTTCACGCGCCCGGAGAGGCTCACGCCCGCCGACAGCACCTTGATCCACGGGATGCCGGCCGCGATGACGTGGTCCTTGACCATGCGGCACATCTCCCGGAAGGAGCCGGCGTTGGACTCCAGCACGAACTCTATATCTTCAATGTAGCGGAGCAGGTTGCCCTTGAAGTCGGTGATTGCGATGTGGAAGTGGTGGCGCGCAACGTCGATGCCCACAAAGTATCCGGCGTTGGGGTCGAGGCCGTAGATGCTGGGCCTGCGGCCGCCGGAGGTGCCGATCTTTCCTTCGTCGAGCAGGAAGCCAGAATCTATGAGTTCTCCGATCAGTTTCGTGATGGTGGGCACGCTGATTCCCAGCGTTTTACTGAAGTAGGAAATGCTGGATTCATCGTGGCTGATGCACAATTTCAGGATGGATCTTTTGATCAGTGCGTTCTTGCTCGAAGTGTCATTAAGAAAATTTGTGGTCATTGCTTATGGGGCTTCGTATGCAAAAATACCAATTATTTCCTATATTTGTACAGAATTTGTAAAAAAATTTATAATGAAACTGTCAATTAAGTCAAAATTGACTTTAAGTCTGAGCGCAATCGCCGTAATCCTTCTGATTTCGGCGACCATCTCTGTGCTTGAATACGCCAAGATGAGCACCTACGTTTCGGACCTTATTGCCGACGATATTTCCAGTCTCAATACAGCCCACAAGCTTGCCGACATAAGCAACAAATACAATCTCGACATACTCGCCGTCATCGGCGACGAGGTGGAGACCAAGGTGCCGGAGTTCGACCAGGAGTATTTCCTGTCGCACTGCGATTCCCTCCGTACTTCCCTGGAATCCAACGTCATACAGCCCCTGACCGATTCGGTGGTCTATTCCTGCTCGGCATACGTGCTGACTTCCCTCGAGCTGGAGAGCGTGCTGGATTCCTATTTCATCGACTCACGAAGCTGGTACTTCAACCGCCTTCAGCCCAGTTTCGAGACTTTGACGGCCGACATCGACGCGCTGGAGACAGCCATCTACAAAGACCTGGAAAAGAACTCCAAGACCTTCGAGCGCGGCTTCTACCGCAGCATCATCCCCGGAATAATCGCCATCGGCGTGGGCCTGCTGTTGGTCTTCATGCTGCTGTTCTTCATCCTGTCGTACTACGTCAATCCGCTCTACAAGATGCTGGACGGCCTGGAGGGCTACCGGGCTTACAACAAGAAATACACCTACTCCTTCGAAGGTGACGATGAACTGAAGAAGCTCAACGAAGGCATTGCCGAAATGTCGGCCGAGAACCTGCAGCTGCGCAAGCGGCTTAAAGACATGAAAACCAAGGTGTCAGATGAACTGGAACGGAATCAGCCGTAACGTCGGGCTGGCCCTGCTGGTCAGCTCCCTGTTCATGTTTCTCTCGGTGGTCGTGTCGCTGCTCAACGGGCACGACAGTGCGCTTTCGTCGCTGATTATCAGCTTCACGGTGACCTTCATCGCCGGCGCATTCCCGTTCATTTTCGTGCGGAAGTCGCAGCCGATTTCGCTGAAGGACGGTTTCGTGACCATCACCCTTTCGTGGTTGCTGTCGTTCGTGTTCGGAATGATGCCATATGCGATGTACGGTGGTCCGTTCACGCTCCAGAACGCCTGGTTCGAGAGCGTGTCGGGATTCACCACCACGGGCGCCACTATCCTGGACAATGTCGAAGCGCTGCCGAAGAGCCTCCTGTTCTGGCGCAGCAGCACCCATTTCATCGGCGGTTTGGGAGTCGTGGTGTTCCTGCTGCTGATCATTCCGGATTCGAGTCCGGTGAAGCTGAGGCTGGTGAACATGGAGGTGGGCTCGCTGTCGCGCGGGGCATATGCGGCACGTACGAACAAGACCGTGAGCATTTTCGCCTACGTGTATCTTGGCATCTTCATGCTGGCGTTGGTGCTTTATCTGCTGGCGGGGATGCCGGCGTTCGATGCGCTGTGCCACGCCATGAGCGTGTCGGCGACGGGTGGATTCAGCACGCGCAACGCCTCGATCGGGGCTTTCGGGTCGCGGTGGATTGAGGGTATCACGATACTGTGTATGTACCTGTCTTCCTTGCACTTCGGGCTGCTGTTCCTGGCGGTCGCGGGCCGCACGCTGAAGCCTCTGAACAATCCGGTGGTCAAGTATTACACCGGCTCCATCCTGATTGCATCCGTGCTGCTGGGTATAGGGCTCAAGACGGGCGGTTTCTGCAAGGGATGGGGGGATTCGCTGTGGAACGGTCTCTTCGAGGTGATGTGCATTTCTTCGACGACGGGTTTCGCTATTGCGGACAATGCCCACTGGACGGGGGCCATGTGCGCGCTGATCATGATTGTGGCGGTGGTTTGCGGCTGCGCGGGTTCGACTTCCGGCGGTTTGAAGATAGACCGTATCGTGTTGATGTTCAAGTCGCTGGGGCGGCAGATCATCCGTATCCTGCGGCCTTCGTCGGTGCATGAGGTGAAGTTTGGCGGGCGCATTATGAGGGATGAGGCGCTGCTGCCGCATCTGCTTTATATCGTGCTGTATGTGCTGTTGCTGGCCGTTTCGACTGGGCTTTGCCTGTGGATTGGGGTGGACTGGCAGAATTCGCTGGCAGCTTCGATTACGAGCCTCAGCAATGTGGGGCCGGCGCTGGGAGAAATGGGGTCGATGGGCACTTTCAACTGTGCCCCGGATCTGGCCAAACTGGTGTATTCGCTGGATATGTTCGTGGGCCGTATTGAGATTTATCCGGTGCTGGCGGTGGTCGCTATGGTTTTTGACAAGCGCAGCCGCTGATGGATCCCAAACTGTTATATGAGGGATTTCTGAAGAAGATGGGGGCGGTGGAGCCTACGCCGTGCCAGGACAGGTTTTTCAGGGAGATTGCTGAATTCTTTTGCTCGGGAGACGGGGATATTTTCGTGCTGAACGGGTACGCCGGCACGGGTAAGACCACGGCGATTTCGGCCGTCATCGCGCAGATGATGAGGGTGGGGATTAAGTCGGTTTTGCTGGCTCCGACAGGGCGGGCGGCCAAGGTGTTGACGGGCGTTTCGGGGCGTTCTGCATCGACTATCCATAAACACATATATCGCCAGAAATCAGTTGGTTCCGATGGCTACGGGCAGTTTTCGCTGGCGCCGAACAAGGCGAAGCATACGCTGTTCGTGGTCGATGAGGTGTCGCTTATCGGCGTGGATGCCGGGCAGCAGCAGTCGCAGGCGCTGTTCGGGACGGGGAACCTGCTGGAGGACCTGGTGCAGTTCGTGCGGTCGGGGGATGACTGCCGGCTGGTGCTGCTGGGGGATTCCGCGCAGTTGCCGCCGGTGGGACTGGACGCTTCGCCGGCGCTGAGCCGGGAGTTCATGGATGGTTTCGGGGGAGTCAGCTACTGCGTGCTGGATACTGTGGTGCGGCAGGAGGCCGGATCTGGGATACTGGCGAATGCAACGGGGCTGAGGCGGAAGATCGAGGCTGCGGCGCCGGAGGACTGTTTCGAGGAGCTGGGCCTGGAGGTGTTTCCGGACGTGGATCGGATAGGCGGGGGAGAGCTGATTGAGGCTATTTCAGACGCTTACGACCGTTATGGTTACGACGACACTATAGTCCTTTGCCGCTCGAACAAGCGGGCGATACGGTATAATCTGGGCATACGAGCGAAGGTGCTGTTCAAGGAGGAGGAGCTGGCCCGGGGGGATAAGTTCATGATAGTGAAGAATTGCTACCAGTTCGTGGAGGATGTGGAGGAGATGGATTATATTGCGAACGGGGATGTGGCGGAGTTGGTGAAGATTTGGCATTATGAGGACAGGTACGGGCTGCGCTTCGCCGATGCGATTCTGCGGTTCCCGGACTACGATGACTGCGAGCTGCAGGCGAAGGTGTGCCTGGACACTCTGACGAGCGAGTCGGCGGCGCTGACGTATGAGCAGCAGAATGCTTTGTATCAGGGTGTTAGTGCGGATTATGCGGACCGGAAGACGAAGAAGAAGATCTGGGAGGCGGTGCGGGAGGATCCCTATTTCAATGCGCTGCAGCTGAAGTACGCTGACGCGGTCACGTGCCATAAGGCGCAGGGCGGGCAGTGGAGCTGCGTGTTTATCGATAATCCTTTCTGGCAGGAGTTCCAGACGGTGGAGGATTTGAAGTGGCTTTATACGGCGCTGACGCGTGCGGTTTCTAAGGTGTATCTGGTGAATTTCAAAGACTCTTTCTTCAAATGAGCGGCGGCTTTTCGGATATCCTGCGCTCGCTGGAGGAGAGGGACGCGCGTAAACTGGAACGGAAGGTGCCCTCGTGGAGCGGCGTCTCCGTTGAGATTCCTCAATCCATTCATTTCCAGCAGTGTTCGGGAGAAATTGCGGCGCGCTACAAGGCGTCGCTTGTGGCTCCTGGTGCCAGGGTGGCGGACATGACCGGCGGGCTGGGGGTTGACAGCTGGGCTTTTTCGCTGGAGGCTTCCGCCGTGTGGTACAACGAAAAGGACGCCGTGCTGCGGGATGCAGTCAGGCGCAATTTCGCCGCCCTGGGAGTGTCCAATGTGGCTTTTAATGGCTTCGATATATCGCCTGATGCAAGCAGTTGGCAGGAGGTGCTGAGGGATTTTGCTCCCGATGTGATTTATCTTGATCCGGCCCGGCGCGACGCTGCCGGCCGCAAGGTCTTTTTGCTGGAGGATTGCAGTCCGGATGTGCTTACACTGTTGCCGTCGTTGCTCTCCCTTGCTCCGGTCGTCATGGTTAAAGTGTCGCCCATGGCGGACATCACTATGCTTTGCCGCCGTCTTGCTGACTATCTGGCTTCGATCCACGTTGTCGGCGCCGACTCCGAATGCAAGGAACTGCTCTGCCTCTGCCGGCGAGATGCTGCTTTTGCTGGCGTTACGCTCTTCGAAGACGGATTTATTTACCAACAGTCGGATTCTTTCTCCGCTACGAAAGAATCCGATGAGCTTTTGTTCGTGCCATCGGCGGCGATGGTGAAGGCGGGGATGGGGCCGGGGATGTGTTTGATGCCGTTCAGCGAGCCCCTGTCGCACTTCGGCCGCTTCTGGCAAGTCATTGAAAACCTGCCGTTTGCGGCATCAGAAATCAAAACTCTCCGCCGCCGCTATCCTCAAGCCGACGTCACCGCCCGCGGCGTCCCGATCACTTCCGACCAGCTTCGTTCCAAACTTCACGTCACTCCAGGCGGCCCCGTCCACATCTTCGCCTGCTCCCTCTCCAACTCCCGCCGTCTCCTGATCTGCACTCCATATAACCCTCCTATAGTACCGTGAAATGTAATTGCCTGATAGTCAACAACATTTGCGTTTTCGATTGCCCCGTCCAGAGCAATCCGGTTTGTATAAGTAGCTAACAACCAATTATTTACATTTCACGGAGGCTGGCAATTCTGCCAGAGAGAAGGTTAATTCTAACTGGGATAGGGGCCGTGTCGGAGGCGGCCACTGGTTTTCGGTTGTAACCACTCCTCCGGCTAAACGTTTAATACTAAAGGAGATGGCGGGTCCAGAAGAGGTGGTCGGAGGCGAGGGAGTGGGCGTGCTGGGTGCCGCGGTAGCCGTGCATGCCGTCGGGGTAGATCATTAGTTCGAACTGGATGCCGGCGGTTTGGAGCGCGTCGATCAGCTGGAGCGTGTTTTGGAAGTGGACGTTGTCGTCGCCGGTGCCGTGGGTCAGCTTGAGGGCGGGGGAGCCGTTGTGGAGGCCGGTGGTCTTGCGGAGGGCGCAGCCCGGTACCCACTTCAGGACGCTGGCCTCGTCGTAGCCCTCCGGGTTAGCGGCGGGAGTGTCCATATAGCGCTCAGTGTAGTGTGAATCATACAGTTTCCAGTCGTAGACACCGCCGCCGGCGATGCCGCAGCAGAAGTATTCCGGGTAACGGAGCACCAGCATGGCCGTGGTCGTGCCGCCGAAGGAGAAACCTTCGACGCCGATGCGGGAGCCGTCGATGTAAGGCAGAGACTGCAGCCATTTTGCCCAGGCCACGTAGTCGCCCAACTCGGTGACAGTCATCCTCTTGAAGGCCTCATCCATACCGCGGCGGCCGTTCTCTCCCGAGGAGCGCGGATCCACGACGATGTAGATAATCCCGTTCTCCCAGCACCAGCTGTCCTGGGCGTCGCGGCTGTTCCAGTGGTCACGCACGTAGGGAGTACCGGGGCCGCCGTAGAGTTGCATGACCACCGGGTACTTCTTCGCCGGGTCGAAACCGCGCGGCGTGCTCATCAGGCCGTAGAGGTCGTAGCCGTCGTTCTGTATCTGGACGATTTCCGGTATCGGGCGATCTTCGGAGCTCTCTTCAATAGCGTGGAATGCCTTGACTTTTAGCGCGTTGCCGCTGATGGCGGTCCATGGGCTGCGGGCATTTGAGACGCGGGCAGTGAAGGTCTTGAAGTCGTCGGAAATAGCGGCGGTGATGACATAATAATCAGGGTCGGTCAGGGTGTATATACGCCCCTTCTTGTCGAGCCGGTAGAGCGTCGGATGCAGGCGGGAATCCCGCTTTGCGATGAACCACAGGTTGCCTTTGCAATTGTCGTACTTAAGCAGTTGGATGTCCCAGTTGGGGCCGTCCGTGAGGCGCTTGAGCGTGCCGTCGAAGCCGAGGAAATAGATCTGCTCCCAGCCGGTCTCGAAGTTGCGCGCCATGAACAAGCCCTTGTCGGTGAACAACATACCTTCGATCCAGGTCACCCAGGTGTCGTACTTTTCCGTGTACACCGGTCGTTTGCCCCCGTCCACAGCGGAAACGGCGAACAGTTCCAGAAGGCTCTGGCGGCGAGGCATTCTGCTGACGTACAGTTCTTTGGAGTCAGCGCCCCAGAACGGCGTCCCGAAATACTGCTCCGGATCATCCGTGAAATCCGCCCAGACGGTGTTGCCGTCCGGCAGGTCCACTATCCCTATCCTCACCGGCGGGTTGCACTCGCCGGCCTTTGGGTAGCGCGTCAGCGACAGCCTGCCGTCCTGGCCGAAAGGGGAGTAGATCGGGAACACCGGCACCAGGCTGTTGTCGAAGCGGTAGAAGGCCAGTTTACGGGAGTCCGGACTCCACCAGAAAGCACGGTATTTCGAAGGCCTGCCGAAGATCTCTTCGTAGTACACCCAGGAGGCGTAGCCGTTCAGAATCAAGTCGCTTCCGTCGGAAGTCAGCCGAGTTTCCTTGCCGCTTGTTATGTCCTTAATCCATAGGTCGTTAGCGCGGGTAAAAGCAATCATGGAGGAATCCGGGGAAAAGGTCGGATTCATGTCTTGCGCATGCGCGAGGGCGCCTGCGAGCAAAAAAAACAAAAAAGCAATGCGTTTCATCAGCACAAAAATAATGAATATCCGACAAAAATGTCGTATATTTGAAGATTAAAACAACATTTAACAAAATGGCAATCATTGAATGCAAGGAAGTCTGCAAAAGCTTCGGTGAGAAGGTGGCGCTCGACCACGTCAGCCTCGAAATCCCCGAAGGACAGATTTTCGGTCTTCTCGGCCCCAACGGCGCCGGCAAGACGACCCTTATCCGAATCATTAATCGGATAACCATCCCCAACTCCGGCGAGGTGTTCTTCAACGGCCGCCCCATCACCCAGAGGGATGTCGAAAAGATAGGATATATGCCCGAAGAGCGCGGTCTATACCGCAAGATGAAGGTCGGCGACCAGGTCATGTACCTCGCCCGCCTCAAGGGAATGTCCGCCCCCGACGCCCGTAAGGAGCTGAAAGACTGGTTCGTACGTTTCGGAATCCAGGACTGGTGGGACAAGAAAGTCGAGGAACTCTCCAAGGGTATGGCCCAGAAGCTCCAGTTCATAACCACCGTGGTCCACAAACCCTCGCTGATGATACTGGATGAGCCTTTCTCCGGCTTCGATCCCGTCAACGCCGAACTCATACGTCAGGAAATACTCCGCCTCAAGGCCGAAGGCGCGACCGTAATCCTCTCCACCCACAACATGGAGTCGGTCGAGGAGCTCTGCGACAACATAGCCCTCATCAACAAGGCCAAGCTGGTCATCACCGGCGGCACCGATGAAATACGCCGCCGCTACGGCGAGGACAACGTCGACATCGAGTACACCGAGGGCGCTGAGCGCAGGACCGAGACCGTGGCCCGCGACGCCGTGAACGCCCGCCTGCAGGAGCTTATCGCTTCCGGGGTGCGGCTGAACTCCTTCAAGGAGGTTATCCCCAGAATGAACGACATCTTTATCAGACTTGTAACGCAGAAGGAGGAGTAGACCATGAATTTCAAGACATTAGGCATCATAATCCAGAGGGAATACCTCAACAAGGTAAAGAAGAAGAGTTTCCTTATCATCACTTTCCTCGCCCCCATCCTCTTTGCGGCACTGTGCATACTGCCCTCCGTTATCATGATGGGCACAAAGGAAGAGGCAAGGAAGGTCGGCGTCATCGACCGTTCCGGAATCGTCACTCCCTATCTGGAGAGCGGCGAGACCATAGAATACATATTCCTTGAGGACGCAGTCCCCGAGGAAGTGAAGACCGACCTCTCCAAATATGGCATCGACGTGCTCCTCAGCATCTCCGAACTGGACACCAAGCAGCGCACTGTAACTGCTGACTCCTACTCCGAGAAGCCCCTGGGTATGGACACCGGTTCCCTCATCGAGAACCGCATCAACGACGCTGTCGAGGCCTACCGCATTGATTCCTACGGTATTGAGAACCTGGAGGAAATCATGGCCGGGGTCAAGTCCAACGTGCACCTCCACAGCTATACCATTGACGAATCCGGCAAGGAGACCATCTCCGAATCCTTCGTGTACATGATAGTGTCCATGGTCCTCGGAATGGCCTTGTATATGTTCATAGCGCTGTTCAGCGGCATGGTCATGTCTTCCGTCATCGAGGAGAAGAGCTCCAGGGTGGTGGAAGTGCTCGTCTCGTCCGTGAAGGCCACCGAACTTATGTTCGGCAAGATTATCGGCGTCGCCCTGGTGGCGCTGACCCAGTTCCTGCTGTGGATAGTGCTCACCGTCGCCATCCTGACGGTGGCCATGGGCTTCATCGGCAAGGACAAGCTGATGGGAGCCCTTACTTCCGAAGACACCGCCCAGATGACGGAGATGATGACGCCCGGCGTGCATATGCCAAGTGACATCCCGTCCCTGGAATCCCTGGCCGTGCAGGCTGACAGCACCGCCGTGGCAGCCGCCGAACCTTCCGGCATGCAGGCTATCGTGAGTACGCTGTCCAACATCAACCTTGCCGAGCTGCTGATAGCGTTCCTGCTGTTCTTCATCTTTGGCTATCTGCTTTATGCTTCGTTGTTTGCTGCGATAGGCTCAGCGGTGGAGAACGAAGGCGACACCCAGCAGTTGCAACTGCCGGTCACGATACCGTTGCTGCTTGGCTTCTTCATCGCCATTTATGCATTCAAGGCTCCCGACAGCCCGCTTGTGTTCTGGGGATCGATGATTCCGTTCACCTCGCCGATCGTGATGCTGGCCCGCATTCCGTTCGGCGTGCCGATGTGGGAACTTGCGGTGTCGTTGCTGATTCTTATCGGCACTTTCGCCGTATGCGCCTGGATTTCCGCAAAGATCTATAAGGTCGGTATCCTTATGTTTGGCAAGAAATCCACCTGGAAAGACCTCTGGAAATGGTTAAAACAGAAATAATTATGAAAAAATCTTTGGTATTTGTGTTCCTCCTTGCCGCCCTTGCCGGCTGCAAGACGGGAATGGTCTGGGAGAAGATTCCCATCGACGGCCACCGCACGGGCGTAACCGCCCCGACGGCCGACAACATCCCCGAAGCCCTTGGCGTCGTGGATGCCGCGACCGGTGCGTACACGGCCCCCAACGGCACCGTTTTCGCCGACGGCGCAACCCCCAAGGTTGCCGCCCTGCTGATTGATGCGCAGCCCCAGATGGCAGAGGTCAAGGAGGTTATCGCTTTCTCTACCCGCCTTATGACGGCCGAGGCTCCTGAATCCGAACTCAGCAACTTCGTGGTTGATTTCCTCCGCAGCGAGGCTGAGAAGCTCTTCAAGCGCAAGATAGACGTGGGTATCGTCAACTTCGGCGGCATCCGCGTGGATATGCCCGAGGGAGACGTGCTTCTCGACGACATCCGTTCCATGTTCCCCTTCAACAACAAGATCTGCATGGTGGAACTGCCCGGCGCCGAGCTCCTTCGCCTTATGGACGACGTGGCGCAGTATGGCCCCCAGTGCCTCAGCGGCGTGAAGATGGTCATTTCCGACAGGAAGGTCGAGAGCCTCGAGGTCGGAGGAAAGCCTGTCGATCCCAAGAAGAAATACACGGTTGCGACCGTTGACTTCCTGCTTGACGGCGGCGACAACATCAGCGTTGCCCGCGGCGCCACCAAGCTCGTTATCAGCGAAGTGATTATTGGCAAGGCTATCGAACAGTACATCCGTCAGCTGACCGCGGACGGCAAGGCAATTGAATACCAGACCGACGGGAGGGTCGTAGTGAAATAATGAAACGGATACTTACCATCGTGGCGGCCGCTGCCGCCCTGTGTGCCTGCGGGCCCAAGCTCGTTATACTCCACACCAACGACACCCATTCCCACATGGATCCACTGCGCGACGGCAAGGGCGGCATAATTGAAAGGGCCGCTTTCGTCGATTCCGTGCGCAAGGCCGAAGGCGAGGCGAAGGTCCTCCTTCTCCACGCCGGCGATTTTGACCAGGGTACTTCCTATTATTCACAGATGCACGGCAGGCTTGAGGCCAAAATGCTCAACGCCCTTGGCTATGATGCAGTCGCTCTCGGCAACCACGAATTCGATGACGGCATCGAAGACCTGACCGAGCGCCTCCGCGGCGTGACCTGCCCGGTCGTTTGCGCCAACCTCGACCTCAGCTCCTTCGAGCTCGGCCAATATGTAAAGCCCTATACTATAGTCAATAAGGGAGGAAAGAAGATTGGTATCATCGGCCTCGAGGCGGACATTTCGACCTGCGTGTCCAAGGTGACTTCTTCCCGTATCCCTCAGTTCGATACCGCTGAGGTGACCAACAAGTGGGCGAAGTTCCTACGCGAGGAAGAGAAGTGCGACATGGTGATCCTGCTGTCCCACTTCGGCTATGAGGCTGACCCTGTGGGCACTCCCAACGATCAGTCCATCATCCCCGTGACCAGGGGCATCGACCTCGTGGTGGGCGGACACACCCACACTTTCGTCGATGATTTCGTGTATGTCAACGACCTCGACGGCAAGCCCGTGCCCATCATCACCGACGGCTGCTGGGGCCTTGAAATGGGAATGATCAAGATTTATTGAAAATGATACAGTCGATGACCGGTTATGGCAGGGCCGAGGCCTTGCTCGAAGGCGGGAAACTGACGGTGGAATTCCGCTCCGTCAACGGAAAGAACGCCGAAATAAGCATCAAGAGCTCGCTGCTGCCCAAAGACAAGGAGATGCCGCTCCGCAGGAAGATAGCCGACAGGCTCCAGCGGGGGACTATCGACATGTTCCTGACATGGGAGCCCAATGCAGCCGGCTCCGCAGCGGCCATAAACCGGGAACTCGCACTGGATTACTACCGGCAGATCGGCGCCCTGGCTTCCGAAATCGGGGCGCCCGATCCCCGGGAAGCGGATTCGAACTACATCCTTTCGACGCTCCTGCGCCTGCCGGATGTGGTCTCTTCCGCAAAACAGTCTGTCATAGACGAAAACAACTGGCCGCTGGTGGAAGCGGCGATAGACAGGGCCCTGGACGCGATCTGCGACTACCGTGCCCGCGAGGGCGAGGCTCTCTACCGGGACGTGACGTCCCGCGTGGAGACTATTCTTGCCCTGGAGAATGAGGTTGAGAGCTATGAGCCTGAGCGCATCACAGCGATGCGCGGAAAGCTCACGAAAGCGCTTGAAGATCTTCGCGTCAAGTGTGACGCCGAGCGCTTCGAGCAGGAGATGGTGTTCTATCTGGAGAAACTGGACATCAACGAGGAAAAGGTGCGTCTGCGCCAGCACTGCAAGTATTTTATGGACACGATAGACGGGGAGCAGTATCCTGGCAAGAAACTTGGATTCATTATCCAGGAAATGGGGCGCGAGATTAACACCACGGGCTCCAAAGCGAACCACGCCGGCATGCAGAAGGCCGTGGTCCGCATGAAAGACGAATTGGAAAAGATACGGGAGCAATCCCTTAATATACTATGAAACGTTGGTTTCTGATATTGTTGTTTATTCCGACATTGTGCTTCGCGCAAATGCCGGATACGACGGGTATTTACGGGGAGCGTAAGGATACGCTCGACGCGTCGGTGTTCACGGCGCGCGGCAACGGCAACTTCCTGTCGAAAGGCAAGGACATCAGGACTGAAGTCATTACGGCAGCGGGCCTCTGTAAGATGGCGTGCTGCAACCTTGCCGAAAGTTTTGAAAATTCGGCCAGCGTCACGGTCGGCTACAGCGACGCCGTGACCGGAGCCCGCCAGATACGCCTGCTCGGCCAGAGCGGCATCTACGTGCAGATGCTGGACGAGAACCGTCCTGTCATGCGCGGCCTCTCCGCCCCCTGGGGCCTCAATTACGTGCCCTCGCAGTGGCTGGAGAGCATACAGGTGGCCAAGGGCGTCACTTCCGTCATCAACGGAGTGGAGTCCATGACCGGCCAGATCAACATGGAACACCGCAAGCCCACGGACGAAATCCCCCTGTTCCTGCAGGCGTCCGTGATGAGCGACACCAGGGCCGACCTCAATGTGGCCAGCGCCCTTCAGCTCGACGACATGGGCAAATGGAGCACCATAATCCTTGCCCACGCCGACGGCAACTTCAAGGAAATGGACCACAACCACGACAGCTTTGCCGATGACCCCCGGGGAGGCATGGCGTCGCTTTCCAACCGCTGGCTCTACTACGACCCCAGCGGCCTGCAGGTGCGTTTCGGCGTGCGTGCTGTCTATGACGGCAAGAACGGCGGTCAGCAGCTGGGAGGCTCCAATCCCTGGAAGGCAGACATCTACAGCAAGAGTCTGAACGGCTACGTGAAGGTGGGCGTGCCCCTGAATGAAGACAACTCCCGCAACATGGCGGCAGTGGTGGATTTCACCTACACCGACCTGGATTCCCGCTTCGGCGTCAATCCCTACGTGGCCGACCAGCATTCGGCGTTCGTGAACCTCCTGTATCAGGACCAGAACCTCGACGCCCACCATTTCACCCTGGGCCTCAGCGAGATGTTCGATTTCTACCGGGAAAACCTGCAGTGGTCCGTGCCCGGGGAGGGCACGCAGCGGATGAACGCAAAATCCTGCCTGAGCGACCTGGGCGCCTTTGCCGAATACACCTTCCACATCGATGATGTATTCTCTGCCATCACCAGCCTGCGCGGCGACTTGTACTACGGCGCCGGCGTGCATTTCTCGCCCAGGCTCACTTTAAAGTGGATGCCTGTCGAGCAGCTGGTGCTCAGGGCCAACGGCGGCAGGGGAATGCGCTACAGCACACCGCTCATCGACAATATCGGCGTGCTGTCCACTACGAAGGTCATCAACGGCAACATCATGCAGCATCCGCTCGAGGATGCGTGGACCTTCGGAGGCAATGCCACCTGGTACCTGCCTTTCGACGAGTCCCAGAAGACCTACCTGAGCATCGACTATTTCGGCACGCGCTTCGTCGAGCAGATGGTGGTGGACTACACGGCTACCGACATCTATTTCAACACCTTGAGCTCCATTCCCGGCAGTCGCTCCCGCACCGACAACCTTCAGATAGACTTCGGCGCCGAACCGTTCCGCGGATTCACCGTGACCGTGACTGGCCGATATACCGACGCCCGCCAGCCCCTTGCGCACCAGAGCAGTGACATAAAGCCCATGACGGACCGCTACAAGGCTGTGCTCAATCTCCAGTACGCCACCAACCTGAACAGGTGGATATTCGACTTCACGGCTTCGCTCAATGGTCCCTCGCATGTCTGGGACTTCATGCGCGATCTCGATCCCGAGTATGCCGACGGCTGGACGAAGCCTTACCCGCTCCTTTATGCCCAGGTCACCAAGCGTTTCAAGGGCTTCGACGTGTACATAGGCGGCGAGAACCTGACGAACTTCACCCAGCCCAATCCGATTATCGGCTACGAGAGGCCGTGGAAGAGGGGATTTGACGCCAGCTGCATCTGGGGCCCGCTCATGGGCATACGCGTGTATGGCGGAATTAGAATGACAATTTGGAAAACAGAAAAGATATGAAACACTTATTTATCGTACTTGTCTCGCTCGTGCAGGTGGTGTTCGCAAGCACCATCCACTGCGATAAATGTGGCCTGAAAGTGCAGGAAAACATCGGTTTCGAAAAGGGGGTCAAGGACCTCAAGGTAGATGTCCCCGGCAAGACCATCACCGTGGTCTTCAACCCGTCAAAGACCGACACCCTCAAACTGAAGAAGGCCATCAACAAGCTTGGCTACGAGGCCGAAGTAATTGAATATAAGGTCGTTAAATAATATGGAAGAAGAACGCAAACTGAATTTTCTCGAAGAGATAATCGAGAATGACCTCAAAACCGGAAAGGTTGACAGCATACTGACCCGTTTCCCGCCGGAGCCCAACGGCTACCTGCATCTGGGACACGCCAAGAGTCTCTGCATCAACTTCGGTCTCGCCCAGAAATACGGCGGCAAGACCAATCTCCGCTACGACGACACCAATCCTACGAAGGAGGACACCGAGTATGTCGATTCCATAAAAGAGGACATCAAGTGGCTTGGTTTCCAGTGGGACAAGGAGCTCTATGCTTCCGACTACTTCGACCAGCTCTATGAGTGGGCGGAGCAGCTGATAGAGAGGGGACTGGCCTATGTCGACGACCAGACCCAGGAAGAGATTTCCAAGGGCCGCGGCACCGTCGAGACCCCCGGTACCCCGAGCCCCTGGCGCGACCGCAGCCCGGAGGAGAACATGCGTCTCTTCCGCGAAATGCGTGACGGCAAGTATGCCGACGGAGAGAAGGTGCTGCGCGCGAAAATAGACATGGCGCACCCGAACATGTTCTTCCGTGACCCTATCCTTTACCGCATCAAGCACGCACACCACCACCGTACGGGCGACAAGTGGTGCATCTACCCGATGTACGACTACACCCACGGCCAGTGCGACTCCATTGAGCACATCACCCATTCTATCTGCACGCTCGAGTTCGACGTCCACCGCCCGCTGTATGACTGGTTCATAGAGACCCTGGGCATTTACCCGTCGCACCAGTACGAGTTCGCCCGCCTTAACCTCACCTACACGCTGATGAGCAAGCGCAAGCTCCTGGAGCTCGTGCAGAAGGGGCTGGTGGCCGGCTGGGACGATCCCCGTATGCCGACGTTGTGCGGCGTGCGCAGGCGCGGCTACACCCCTGAGGGCCTGAAGCTCTTCTGCGACAAGATAGGCGTCAGCAAGAGGGACCAGCTGATGGATATTCAGCTGCTGGAATGGTGCGTGCGCCAGGACCTCAATGCCCGCTCCAATAGATATATGGTGGTGCAGGATCCCGTGAAGCTCACCATTACCAACTACCCGGAGGGGCAGGTGGAGTGGTTTGACTGCCCGCTCAACCCTGCAGAGCCGGAAGGTGCTACCCGCAAGGTGCCGTTCAGCCGCGACCTGCTCATCGAGCGCGCCGACTTTATGGAAGACGCTCCCAAGAAGTTCTTCCGTCTCAAGCCGGACGGCGAGGTGCGCCTTAAGTACACCTACATCGTCAAGTGCGAGGAGGTGGTCAAGGACGCCGACGGCAACATTATCGAGCTGAAGTGCACCTACGATCCGTCCACTCGCCCCGGAGCAGGGGAGTGGCGCTCCGTCAAGGGCACCATCCACTGGGTCAGCGCTGAGCACGCCCGCGAGTTGGAGATACGCAACTACGACCGTCTCTTCACCCTCGCCGACATGAGCCAGGTGCCTGAGGACAAGGACTATAAGGACTTCCTGAATCCCGAATCGCTCGTCATCGCCAAGGAGTATGCCGAGCCCGCGCTGCTCGACGACGCTTCCGGTATCGCCGTCCAGTTCGAGCGCACCGGCTATTATATCAAGGATGCCGACAGCACTCCTGAAAGGCCCGTGTTCAACCGCACCGCGACGCTCAAGGATTCCTACAAACCCGAATAGAGGATGAACGATTTCGTATTCTCCCTGATGCTCCTGGGTGCCCTCTCGTCGAGCGGCAGCCTTCCTTTCTGGGCCGTGTCCAACACTGCCGGCATCATGCCGGACAGGAACGGTGGCCTGGCCCTGCTGGAGGCGCGCAAGCCTTTCGACACGGGCAAGACTTTCCAGTGGCAGGCGGGAGCCTCGCTTGCGGCGAACTACCAGCCGAACGATCCGCTGAACCCTGAAAGCTCGCCCCTTCATCCCATGGTGGACGAGCTCTACGCCGGCATACGCTGGCAGGTGCTGCGGCTCGACATCGGCATGCAGCACCGTGACCGCGAGTTCCTGGGCTCCGACCCATCCCTGGGCTCCCTCTCTGTCACGGAAGGCCACATCGTGGAGAGCAACAATGCCCGCACCATGCCCGGCTACAAGCTGGTCCTCGAGCCCTGGGCCATTCCGTTTACGGGCAAGCACCTACTGATCAGCGGAGTGTGGGGCGATTACAAGACCATCGACGACCGCTATGTAGACGGGGCCCTTGTCCACCGCCTTCGCGGCTACCTGACCTACGACACCAGAAAGCACTTCTACATCCAGTTCGGCCTGGACCATTATGGACTTTGGGGTGGTATTCCTCCCGAAGGCTCAAACCTGGCTCCCATGAAGGTGAATTGGAGTAATTATTTCAAAATGTGCACTGGCCGTAGTGCAGGCGCAGATGGAACGGTTAGCGACCAGATGAACTGCTTGGGCGATCACGGCGGCGCTGAGCAGCTCCGCATGGGCTGGAAAGCCGACAAGTTCGATATTACCTTCCAGTGGGAGAAACCCTACAGCGACAAGTCCGGAATGCGTTTCAACAACATTCCCGACGGGGCTTACACTCTGCATTTCAGCTTCAAGGACAAGGACCGCTGGGTAAGTGACGCCCTGGTGGAATTCCATTACACTATGTGGCAGTCAGGCACCCTGCATGAAAAGGAGACGGATGCGGACGGAAAGCAGATAAACTGGCACCAGAACAAGACGCTCAATATTTTCGGCGGCGACAACTACTTTACTAATTCGTATTACCGATCAGGCTGGACACACTTCGGCCGCAGCATATGCGGGCCGCTGTTCTTCACCGACGTGGCCGGAGGAGTCAGGCAGGTGGTCAACAACCGCTACAAGGCCATCCATCTTGGCCTTTCGGGCAAGCTTTTCCGTTTCGCTCCCTATCGCCTTATGCTCACGTTCAGCGACGATTACGGCACCTATCCCCGCCCCTATGTCAAAGGCGCCACCAGTTGGAACAGCGGCTGGAACTGGTGGGAGCCCAACACCCTGGACAAGGGCCTCAAGCAGTTCTCGGCGTCATTCACCGGCTATATGCCCTTCAAATTCGGCCGCCGCAGCGCGATTGACTTA
>JAILIM010000040.1 GCA_024695285.1 Bacteroidales bacterium | reverse complement strand
TACGATTATTTTTGCTATTTTTGCAATGATGAAAGGCTTTCGGAGCTTATTTCTGGTTTTTTCGCTGCTGCTTCTGGCGCAGGGCGTGATTCGTTCGCAAGAGTATGCTTCCTGGGACGATTTGCTTGACCGTTATGAGCGTATCTGCAAGATGTGCCTTGAGCTTAAGGCGTCGAAAGCATCTGACGGGCAGATAGCAGTGGTGCTGAATGAGTTAGGCTCCTTGAAAGAAGAACTTAAAAGCGCCCGGGACCGTATGCCTGCCGCTGCCCGCCGCAGGTATGAAGCCATCCGCAGCATGTATTCTTCCGGTGTGCCTGCTGATACCAGGCCGCTGCCGGCTCCGAAGGCGTGCGCGCCTTTATCTCTGTCGCCACCGGTTGCGCCGGTCACGGGCTCGCTTTGCGGCAAGACTCAGTTTGCCGGCGGAGTAATGCCGAGTATGTTGTACTATCGTTTTTCCGCTTCCGCTGCTGCGCTCGTCGTTCCTGAATTCACTCCCGGGTTGAAGGTCCAGTATGTGGGCTCGCTCTATGGAGCCTATGCCGGCATATACAGTAACTTTTCCTGCCACAGGCCGTCATATCAGGCACTGTCGGACGGGACTGCTGACGGCGCGCCCGTTTGGACCACCGGTGTCTCAGCAGTGGACAGGCTGTTCATTACGGCTGGACCTGTGTACAGATTGAATGATCATTTTTCAGTGTACGGCGGCATCGGCTACGGAATGCGCCGCCTCTGCTGGGAGGATTCCGAAGGGGAGTGGATGGAGGTCACGGACGCCAGCCGAAGGGGAGTCTGTGCGGAACTGGGCGCGTACTTGCACCTGGGCCGTTTCACGCTCGGGGCCGGATGGCTGGGGCTGCCGTTTTCGTATAATGCCCTGTCGGTCTCGCTGGGCTGGTCCTTCGGCCGCCGCTACTTGAAGTACTGACTTGAGAATTCCCAGATGAGCTCGGGGACGTCGAGGTCGGCGGAGCCGTTTTTGTGTGCGCCGCCGATTATCTCATAGAGGCGTACTTCCTTGCCGTCGGTGCCGTCGAGGTAGCGGTGGCGCACCACGGTGTGGCTTTCGGGCTTGTAGAGCGGCAGGGTGTCACAGACTTCATGGGTGCAGTTGTTGACGCTTATCATACGCCCGACTGCGTGCGGCACGGCGATGTATTCACCCCAGCCGTCGTGGTTGTCGGGGTCGCCTTCCCAATGGGAGGTCTTGTCGGCGGTGCCGTGGATTTCGATGAAGGGCACGGGGCCGCGGGGCTTGATGTCCCGGTAGATCCATTCCATGTTGAGGCCGGCCAGCGAGACGATGGCGGCGAAGCGCTCCGGGTGCGTGTAGGCGAGCAGGTAGCACATCTCGCCGCCGTTGGACATCCCGCTGAATACGGTGTTGGCGCGGTTCAACTTATATTCACGCTGGAGCTTGCGCTGAAGGGCCAGGATGAAGGCCACGTCGTCGACTTTCCAGCCTTCCTGCGAAGGGTAGCCGACGTTCCAGCCGGTCTTGCCCTTGCCCGGGTCCTTGAGGCCCTGGGGGTAGCAGAGCACGAAGCCGTGCCGCCGGGCGCAGTCGATCATTGCCTTGAAGTAGCCCTCGGACTTGCCGCCGTAGCCGTGGCATATGAACACCAGGGGGCGCCGAGCGCAAAGTGAATCGGGGACGAAGAGCCAGTATTCACGTTCCTGGCCCTGGTGGCGCATGGTGTGACGGACGGTCTGGGCGCCCAGGGTGGCGGTTGCAAGCAGCAGGGCCGCAAGGAGGAGTATTTTTTTCATAATCTATTAAATTGCCAAAGAACGATGCCGACGCTGACGGAGACATTGAGCGAATGCTTGGTGCCGTGCTGGGGGATGACAAGGGCGCCGTCGGAGGCGTCCACGACGCTCTGCTGAACCCCGTCCACTTCGTTGCCGAACACCAGCGCATAGCGGGCGCCCGGCGCCGGCCGGAAGTTCTGGAGCTCCACGGCGTTCTGTGTCTGCTCCACGCTCAGCACCGTCCAGCCCTGCCCCTGCAGCTCGCGCACGAGCTCCGCGGTGTCCGCCCTGTGCTCCCAGGGCACGCTGTCTTCTGAGCCGAGGGCGGTCTTGTGGATTTCAGCGCTTGGCGGCACGGCGCAGATGCCGCAGAGCCAGACCTTGTCTGCCTTGAAGGCGTCGGCGGTGCGGAAGGCGCTGCCCACGTTGTGGGCGCTGCGTATGTTGTCAAGTACCAATGCGATACCGGAATCCGGCAGCTCCCGGTACTCTTCTGGGCTCACGCGCCCGAGTTCGATATTCAGAAGTTTGCGGTCGTGCATTTGCACAAAGGTACAAAAATTCTTATATTTGGAGGATTAAAATATCATTGTATGAAACAGGATATACAGTTGTTTGAATTGATCAAGAAAGAGGCCGAACGCCAGAAAAGCGGCCTTGAATTGATTGCATCGGAGAATTATGTGTCGGACGATGTGCTGAGGGCGATGGGCTCCATCTGCACCAACAAATATGCGGAAGGATATCCCGGCAAGCGCTACTACGGAGGCTGCGAAGTGGTGGACCAGATCGAGCAGCTTGCCATTGACCGCCTGAAGGAGATCTACGGCGCCGTATGGGCCAATGTGCAGCCGCATTCCGGCGCGCAGGCCAACATGGCCGTGACGATGGCCGTCCTCAAGCCCGGCGACACCATGATGGGCCTGGACCTCAGCATGGGCGGACACCTCACGCACGGCTCTCCGGTCAACGCTTCCGGTATCCTATATAATGTAGTGGCCTACGGACTCGATCCCGAAACGGGCCGTGTGGACTACGACAAGATGGAGCAGCTCGCCGTCGAGCACAAGCCAAAGCTGATTGTCGGCGGCGCTTCTGCATATTCCCGCGAATGGGACTACCCCCGTATGCGTGCCATCGCCGACAAGGTGGGCGCCATCCTCTGGATCGATATGGCCCACACCGCCGGCCTCATTGCCGCCGGACTGCTTGAAAACCCCGTAAAATACGCCCACATAGTCACTTCCACGACCCACAAGACCCTCCGCGGTCCCCGTGGCGGCATCATCCTGATGGGGGAGGACTTCGACGATCCTCAGGGCCGTACGACTCCCAAGGGCGTGGTCAAGAAGATGAGCCAGGTGCTGGACTCCTACGTGTTCCCCGGCGTGCAGGGAGGCCCGCTCGAGCACGTCATCGCCGCCAAGGCCGTGGCCTTCTATGAGGCCCAGCAGCCTGAATTTGTGACCTACCAGAAGCAGGTGATGGCAAATGCGAAGGCAATGTGCGCCGAATTCATCCGCCTGGGCTACAAAGTCGTCAGCGGCGGCACCGACAACCACCTGATGCTCATAGACCTGCGCAGCAAGTTCCCGGATGTGACCGGCCGCATAGCGGAGCGCGAGCTTGTCAAGGCGGACATCACCATAAACAAGAATATGGTGCCCTTCGACACCCGCAGTCCCTTCCAGACCAGCGGCGTCCGTATCGGCACGCCTGCCATAACCTCCCGTGGCTTTGTGGAGAAGGACATGGTCTATATCGTCGGCCTGATCGACACTGTGCTGTCTTCCTGCGCCCGTGCCGTGTCGGCCCTGACCGCCAAGGACGAACTCACGCCGGAGCAGAAAGCCGCAATGGAAGCCCACACCGCAGTGCTTTCCGAAGTGCGCCGCAAAGTCACCCAGATGACCGCCGGCGTGCCGCTGAACCGCTATTAATGACATTTTGTCACTGGCACAGTGATTGATTCTATAAAAGGCGTCTCCGTTTTGGAGGCGCTTTTTTGACACTAATAATTATCAATATCATGCTTAAACCATTAGCAGACAGAGTGGTCATCGAGCCCAAGGAGGCCGAGACCAAGACAGCATCGGGAATCTACATTCCTGACACCGCAAAAGAGAAACCCCAGCAGGGAAAGGTAGTGGCCGCAGGCCCCGGCAAGAAAGACGAGCCCATGGAGGTCAAAGTCGGTGACGAAGTGCTCTACGGCAAATACGCCGGCACCGAGGTTACCGTCGAAGACAAGAAATATCTTATCGTCAAACAGTCTGACATTTTAGCAATCCTGTAATATGGCAAAGGAGATTAAATTCAATACCGACGTCCGCTCCAAGATGAAGAGCGGCGCGGACCAGCTTGCCGACGCTGTGAAGGTGACCCTCGGCCCCAAAGGACGCAATGTGGTCATTGATAAGAAGTTCGGTGCGCCTCAGGTGACCAAGGACGGCGTGACCGTCGCAAAGGAGGTCGAACTTGAGGACCGTTTCGAGAATATGGGTGCACAGATGGTCAAGGAAGTCGCTTCCAAGACCAACGAGCAGGCCGGCGACGGCACCACCACCGCCACCGTCCTTGCCCAGGCCATCATCAACGTGGGCCTGAAGAACGTGACTGCAGGTGCCAATCCTATGGACCTGAAGCGCGGCATCGACAAGGCTGTCGCAGCCGTTGTCGATTCCCTGAAGAGCCAGAGCAAGCAGGTCGGCAGCGACTACTCCAAGGTGGAGCAGGTCGGCACCGTGAGCGCCAACAATGATTCTTATATAGGTAAGCTCATCGCCGACGCTATGTCGAAGGTCGGCCAGGACGGCGTGATCACCGTCGAAGAGGCCAAGGGCACCGACACAGAGGTGAAGGTTGTCGAAGGCATGCAGTTCGACCGTGGCTATATCAGCCCCTACTTCATGACCAACGGCGACAAGATGGAAGCCGAACTCACCAATCCTTCCATCCTCATCTGCGACAAGAAGATCAGCACGATGAAGGACCTCCTTCCCATCCTCGAACCCATCGCACGTGAGGGCAGGGAACTGCTCATCATCGCCGAGGACGTGGACGGCGAAGCCCTGACCACCCTCGTGGTCAACAAACTGCGCGGCACCCTCAAGATCGCAGCCGTCAAGGCTCCGGGGTTCGGCGACCGCCGCAAGGAAATGCTCCAGGACGTCGCGACCCTGACCGGCGCGGTCGTCGTCAGCGAAGAGCGCGGCTTCACCCTTGAGAACACCACTCCCGACATGCTCGGCAAGGCTGAAAAGGTCACCATTACGAAAGAGAACACGACCATCGTCGGCGGCGCAGGCGACAAGGAAGCCATACGCGACCGCGTGGACCAGATCCGCAAGCAGATCGAGGTCAGCACCTCCGAATACGACAAGGAGAAGCTCAAGGAGCGCCTTGGCAAGCTCGGCGGCGGCGTTGCAGTGCTCTACGTGGGCGCTACGACCGAGGTCGAGATGAAGGAAAAGAAGGACCGCGTGGAGGATGCCCTGAACGCAACCCGCGCTGCAGTTGAAGAAGGATATCTTCCCGGAGGCGGCGTGTCCTACATCCGTGCCGTCGAGGCCCTCTCCAAACTCAAGGGAGATAACGAAGACGAGAACACCGGTATCCACATCGTGGCCCGCGCAATCGAGGAGCCTCTGCGCCAGATAGCCGAGAACGCAGGAGTGGACGGCAGCGTGATCGTGCAGAAGATCAAGGAAGGCAAGGCCGACTTTGGCTACAACGCA
>JAILIM010000007.1 GCA_024695285.1 Bacteroidales bacterium | reverse complement strand
AATCATTACAGAACCGTCGCTGTAATCGGGCACGACCGCAAGCTGCTTGATGCCGTAGGTGCCGCGGCTGATGGTGAGTTTGGTGCCGTCTGCCATGGTTAAATAGAGGTAGGCCGCATCCCAGTCGATGGCTTTGAAGAAGGCGTCGCCGTCTTGTCCGTTTTCGCCGGTGGCCTTGCCGAGCTTCTCCCAGGTGGCGCCGTCATCGGTGGAGATGTACCAGTAACCATCGACTATGTCGAGCTTGGGGGCGGTGGCGCTTTCACCGGGGAGGCCGGTGACGCGGAGCTTGTTGCCCTGGGCGTCAAGGAGCCAGTCGCCGTTGAGTGTCCAGTAGTAAATGCCGTCGGAGTCTTGCTTGACGCCGATCTGGGGGCTGACGCCGTTCTTTATAGTTATGGGGGCGCCTTCGGAGAAGTTGATGGTGTAGGTGCCGTCTTTCTCTTCGATGGAAGTGACGGTGAGCTTCTTGCCGAGGGCCTCTACGAGCGTTGTGAGGTTGCCGATGTTGGAGTTGGCGGTGCGCATCTGCTCCTCGAGGGTGCCTACGCGGTCCTTGAGCTCGTTGATCTGGCTCTGGAGGAATGAGTCGTCATAGCAACCGGTAGCTGCGACTGCGAGTGCCGCGGCAGCAAAAAGGATGGTGAAAAGTCTTTTCATGTGGTTTGATTTTGCTGAATTCTCACAAACCTTAGATTTGCAGCTTAGTTTTCTGCATCAAGGTTTGTACGACAAAAATAGTAAATTTATGCCGATAAAGAAAGTTTAACAAAGGACAATGGAGCCGGGGTGCGCCTAATAGGACAGTTTATGTCCTGCGACGAGCATAATGGGCCGATTTTGCGCCAGATAGGACAATTGATGTCCTACCTGGCGCAGTCGGGGGGCAAAGGATTTCCAGGCTAGCGGAAATCCTTATTTTTTGACGGGACGAATAGAGTGCCCGCTGGTACGGCCGTAACTGTACCTGCTGACACCAGTGGAACTAAAGAAGAGGCGCCACGCGCTGCCCGAACGCTCCGTAAACAGGGATGAAGACCAATAGTAGCCTATGGACCCCAAATCCTTGAGATCTGTGGACCACATGTAGCCCGCGGCGGGAAGGAAAATGGATTTATTTTCGTAACCGGACACTTTACCCGTTACTATCCGGCCAGCGACACCTGTTCCATTGTAATCACTGGTCCATTCCCAGCTGCAATTCTCTTTTAATTCCTTCCATTCTTCATCTGTCGGCATACGCCAATTTCCGCCCCAGTTGACGTGAGCTGCATCATCTTCAGGGTCAAGGACTAATTTATTATCCACAGTACCGTACTTGGAGTCGTTTACGTACTTTGAGTATGGACCATTAGCTGTAGTCCCCCCTAATCCAAATTTATACGTTGAAAAATAATATGACTTCTTCGGCTCCGTCTCTCCCCACGAGAAGTAATCGCCATACTCCTCCGGCTTGTTGGCGCCGACGTTCCATTTTGCCCACTTTAATCCGGAAGGAAGCCCCAGGTCAACATACTCCGGCTCCTTGATGACTGACACCTTACACGTGGCGGAGATGCCGTTGTGCGTATAGAATGTGAGTGTTGCGGTACCGATACCGACACCCTTGACCATACCACTTGCATAGGTGGCTACGGAGCTGTCGCTGCTGATGACCTCCAGGCTCTTGTCGCTTGGGTGGGAAGGTGAGAATTTCACGTTGATACTTGCGGTCGTACCAACCTTTACTGTGATGTATGTGTCAACCGTCAGGCCGTTAACGGGAGTGAAACTACCGTAAACCGGACGGATCGGAAGTCCGAGGTAACGGTTTAACGTGCTGAATCCGACGCTGCTCTGCTGGGCGGTCAGCGCATTGGACTTACTGTAATCGGAAGAATTGGGAGTTGATGTCCAGTACCTTACGTATGACCCTGTGCCGGAGACGCTTGATCCGTCGTACGAACCGGCAGCAGGCAGGAAGATGGATTTGTCGGTGTGTCCGCTCTTCTTGCTTGTTACCTTGTAACCGTACCTGCCGCCCTGGGTAGTCCAGGTCCAGGTGCAGTTGGAGGTGTTCCTGAGTTCGCTGAATTCTTCCAGCGTCGGCAGTCGCCAGTCTCCACCCCATTCGGCCCTGGCGGCATCGTCGTCAAGATCCAGGGTGCGCTTGTGGTCAACGGTGCCGTTGGAGCTGAGGAGGTTGTACTTGGAGATGGTGCTTGCGCTGCCACCCCAGAGGTGGTTGCTCCAGCTGAAGCTGCTCTTCGCATCCTTTTCGCCCCAGGCGTAGTAGTTGCCGTATCCGTCAGGCGCGCTTGCTCCGATGTTGAAGGTGGCCCACTTGACGCTCAGGCCGAGGTCGACGTACTCGGGTCTTCCAGTGACCGTGACTTGGCAAGAGGCGCTTACGCCGCTGCTGCCATAGACCGTCATGGTGGTAGTGCCGGCCTCGACACCAGTGACAGATAATATATTGGTGTCAGGATAATAATGATATAATGCAACGTTTCTATCTAGAACAACTTTCAGTGTAGTTTCGGTGGCATTTGATGGCGAGAGTGTGACCTGGCACGAGAAACTCTGGCCTGCAGTGACATGGATGTTCTCTTCAGACAGGGACACCCCCGTCACCGGAACAAGTTTGCCATAGACCGGGCGGATCGAGAATCCAGCTCCGCGGTAGTTGCCGTACACTCTGGCACCGCTGGAATTAAAGGCGATAAGCCATGCACTAACCGGGCTGTCCACATCGATGGAAGAAGCCCAGAAGGTGCTGCCGGAACCGACATTGAATAACTCTGTGCCACTCCGAAGGCCTGAGGCAGGAAGAAAAATAAAGTTGCCGTTGCTGCCTGTTACGACCTGGCCCGCGATTCCGGTTCCGTTGTAATTATCAGTCCATGTCCAGGTACAACTATCATGTAATTCTGTCAACTCTGCACGTGTCGGTGTTCGCCACTGTTCGCCCCAATTGGCGCTGGCCGCATCATCCTCCGGATCCAGTACACTCTTGTAGTCAACCACGGAGCCATACTCGATGCTGGTGTTGTACTTGGTAAGAGTAGTCTTGCTGCCGTTGCAATACTTGTATGTTGACCAATCGTAATCAGAATTAGCCTCTGTCTCACCCCAGGCGAAGTACTCGCCGTACTCCTCCGGCTTGTTGGCGCCGACGTTCCACTTAGCCCACTTGGTGCCGGAAGGAAGCCCCAGATCGACGTACTCCGGTTCGATGGCGACCTTGATCTCGCAGGTGGCGCTGACGCCGCTGCTGGCGTAGACCGTCATAGTAGTCGTGCCGGAGGCGAGGCCGTCGAGGGTTATGATACCGGTGGTGGTATTATACGTGAATGATGCAATACTTTTATCGGCAATCTTGACCGTTATGGACTTATCTGTGGCATTTGAAGGCGTGAACGTTATCTGGTACGAAGCTCTCTTGCCGATGCCGACCTGGATGGTCTCTCCAGGCAGGGACACTCCGGTAACCGGAACCAGTTTACCATAAACGGGGCGAATTGAGAACCCAAAGTAGCGAGAGCTGGTGCCCATGCCCATATCGTCAGGATAAAAGTATACACGAAACGCTTCAATCGGGTTGCGCGTATAAAGGGAAGAAGCCCAATAGTTTCCGTGGGAACCGTCTTCGTAGAGATTGGCGTCTTCCATATAGCCCGCGGAGGGAAGGAAAATACTGTTGCCGTTGCTGCCTGTTACGACTTCGCCCTTGATTCCGGTCTGATTGTAATCATCAGTCCATGTCCAGGTGCAATTCGACTCGAGTTCCATCCATTCTGCATATGTGGGCGTCCGCCAATTATTTCCCCATATTACACTGGCAGCATCGTCCGTGGCGTTAAGTACACTCTTATAGTCCACCGTGGAGCCATAGTCGCTGCTGGTGTTATACCTTTTGAGAGTAGTTTTATCGTCGTTGCAAAGCGCATAATTTGACCAGCTGTAGTCAGACTTTGCCGCTGTCTCGCCCCAGGCGAAGTAATCTCCATACCCCTCCGGCTTAGTGGCTCCAAGATTGAATGTAGCCCACTTCGTTCCGGAAGGAAGCCCCAGGTCGATCGCCTCGGAAGTCTGCTCCGCATATTCGTCAAGCGCCTTGGAGAGCGTGCCGAATACACCCGCCTTGATGGTGCGGGACTTGGTGCTCGTGACAACAAGAGACTCGCCGCCCTCGGTGGTAAGGGTGATGGTAAAGCCCTTGGAGAGGCTTCCCGGGGTGATTACGATGAAGTAATTCTTATCCTTCTCCAGGTTGCCGGAGGAACGCTTGAGGGTGATGCTCGTAGAGCCGCCGCTGCTGCTGCGGCTGATGTCCGGAGTCTTGCTGAGCTTTGCCACCGTTACCTTCCCCGCCACTTTCTCGCCGTTGTTGCCTTCGAACTTCACGATCTTGATGTCGTCGCGGCTGACGTGGAACTTCAGACCGCCGGCAGCAGGCTTCATGGTGAAGTTTTTGGAACTCGATGTGAACGAACCGTATGACGGAAGCGTGTTGGAGCTGAAAGAGCCGGATACTGCCGTCTGGCTGGACGGCACCCTGAGGCTCAGCGTGCCGTCCGAAGACGTGCTGTATTCCGCTCCGCCGGAGGGATATCCGACGTAGTATTTGCTTCCCGTCTTCTTGAGAGTACCGCTGAAATATGACGTCTTGGACATACCGCTGGTAAGTGTAGACGTGAACTCGCTCGCCGTGGTGCTGGTCGACATGAACACGGCGATCCGGTCGGTGTAAATCCACCAGACCTCTTTGGTGTTCCTCACCTGGGTGCGGGTGTCCGGGGTGTCAGTCGTCGCCTGGGCGCCGTCTTCCACGAGGTCTCCCATCGTGCCGCAGATGATCATTTCTGTTGCCGGGGCGATGGCCTCGTCGGCGCCGAGAATCTCCTTCACGCAGCCCGCCAGGCATATCGCGCAGGCGGCTGCAAGCATCAGTACATAAATCCTTTTCATGGCGCTAAATCTCCCAGTTTTCAAAGGTCAAATCTTCGTTGGAACCCTGTCCGGGGCTTTCGCACAGCAGCTCCGCGCCGTGGATCGTTGCGGCCGACTCGGTCTCCGGAGTGCGGTACGGGTGTTTTTGTATTATCATTCTGAATCTTGTTTGAACTGCAAATCTACTCCGGAGAATCCTCAACTACGTATACCTGGCAGGTGGCGCTTAAGCCATTGTATGAATAGGCCGTAATATTTGCGGAACCTATGCCAACACCTTTAACCACGCCCTCGCTGCTTACGGTTGCAACTGAAGGATTGTCCGAAATCCAGTCGGCGCTCGTTGCCTGAGAGTAGCCCTTCGGACCATACATTACACTGAGCCCACAACTGTCTCCAATCACTATGGTTAAATCGTAAGGGTTCAGTTCTATCGAGTCAACCGGTATGAACTCGCCATATACTGGCCTGACAGAAAAGCCGTAGAATCGTTTATTAACGGTATTGTCTTCATATCCATTGCGGAAGAAAAGATCATGGGCTGTATAAGGCGTGCCACGGGTTGCTCCGGTACCGGCCCAATAATACCCGTATTTGCCGTCGTTTGATAATGCGTTGTCTTGCTTACGACCAGCGGCGGGGAGGAAAATACTGTTGCCGTTGCCGGTTACCTCATAGCCCTTGATGCCGGTCCCGTTGTAATCATCAGTCCAGGTCCATGTGCAGTTCTGTCTCAGTTCCTGGATTTCCGCGTATGTCGGCATGCGCCACAGGCCCTTCCATTCGGCTTTAGCCACATCATCGGTGTCGCTCAGGAGGGATATGTGGTCAACCACCGAGCCGTATTCGCTGCGGCCGTTGTACTTGGTGAGGGTATGGTCGGTACCGTTGCACCAGAGGTACGTACCCCAGGAATAAACGTCCTTGGGCGTGGTTTCTCCCCAGGCGTAGTAGTTGCCGTACTCCTCGGGAGTGTTGGCTCCGACGTTCCACTTGGCCCACTTGACGCTCAGGCCGAGGTCGACGTACTCGGGATCTTTGGCGACGGTAACTTCAAAACTCGCCGGAGTACCTTCGATTCCGCTTGAAGGATATACCGTTATGGTAGCTTTGCCGTAAGATTTGCCACTGACACGCACGCCGTATTCATCATACGAGCAAGTAGCGACAGACTCATCGCTACTGATTGCAGTCCAATTCTTCGCCGTGGCATTGTCGGGCAAGACGGTAATCCACATCGTCTTTCTATCCCCCTTGGTCAATCTGAGACTTTCGTGATTGATTTGAATTGAAGTCGCCGGTACGTATTTGCCATAAACCGGTCGGACAACATTTGCATTAACGCGGGCAAGACGCTCTATTGAACCTGGCGCATGATAGTTATAATACCACGGGTAACCGAAGGCAAGATTGGAACACATTGTGCCGGAGGCCATGATAATGGAGGCGGCATTAATATTGGATATGAATTTGCAGCAATTCACTCCGTTCACAGTCACATATTCCTTTGTACAATTACTGCTAAGCTCTTTAAATTCATCTTCGTTCGGCATGCGCCAGTCCCCGCCCAATGCGGCGTGTGCGGCGTCGTCTTCAAGGTCGAGAACCGACTTGAAGTCCTGGACTCCATAGGCGCTGACGTAGTTGTACTTCGTGAGCTTGCCGTTACTGTCGCACCATTTATACTCCTCATCGTCTTTCATATAGCCAAAATACGGCTCAGTCTCACCCCAGCAGTAAGAGACTCCGCGGTCTTCGACGGATGACGCCCCCAGGTTGAACGAAGCCCATTTCACTCCGGAAGGGAGCCCCAGGTCAACGGCCTCGGGAACTGGATGCACATATGTTCCATACTGATCCAGTGGCTTTGCAAGCTCACCGAAAACACCGGCCTTGACTGTCTGTGCCTTCGAGCTGGCGACTTCGATGTAATCTCCGCTGGTTGTAGAGAGTTTCGCGGTAAATCCATTGATGGTTCCCGGTATCATGACAATGAAATAATCCTCTCCGGCCTTGAAGGTTCTTGCCGATACAGAGGAAGACCACGATTCATTCCATTCGCTTGGAGTTATCGTTATGACATTGCTCCCGCTGATGACTTCCTTAACTCTCGGTGTTCCTTCAAGTCCTGTCAGGATGAAATGTCCACAGATGCCGTGCTGGCTGTCTGCCGTGAATATTATTTTGGTGATGTCATTGCGTGAGAGACGGAATTTCAGGCCTCCGCAAACGGCTTTCAATGTTACGCCTGACGCACCGGCGTTGAATACGCCGAAAGATGGAAGGTGCCTGACCTCATTCACCATCGGATATTGACGGTTAACGACTTGCATCTGGATTTCTCCTTTCTGGCTGTCATAATCTCCGTCGTATCCGGCAATCATTTTTGTATAACTTATTTTATAGCGGGGGTAAATTGCATAATACTTGGCGGTGGCAGCCTTGGTCCCAGGGGATTTTAAGGGGCCTGTGTAGGTAAACGGATCTTCCCAGGTGTACTTCAACTCGAAGGTGGTGGTCTTCGCCGACGCCCCCGGCTCAAGTTTGCTTATATATTCATATGCGTAACTCTCGTCTGCCGCATACACGTTTATAGCATCGTCATCAAACCACCAGACCTCTTTGTTGTTTTTGACTATGGTTTTGGTGTCGGGGGTTCCGCTATTGGAGACGAAGCAGCCCTCATGCGTGAGGGTAAGGGTTTCTCCGGGAGTCGTTTCCTGATTGGCGACGGCCTCGTCGCTTACGAGGATTTCCCTGGTGCAGCCCGCCAGGCATATCGCACAGGCGGCTGCAAGCATCAGTGCATAAATCCTTTTCATAGCGCTAGATGTCCCAATTTTCAAAGGTCAGATCCTCATTGGAGCCCTGTCCGGGGCTCTCGCACAGCAGTTCCGCGCTGTGGATCGGTGCGGCCGACTCGGTCTCCGGAGTGCGGTACGGGTACTTGGTGTCAGTCATATGGCGGGTGAGGTTATTTGGGTTGGACGGCGCGGACGGCGTTGCCGTAGCAGCGGTCGCTGTTGCCGGAGAAACTGCCGAGGTATTCTTGCGAGACGAAGAATGACATGGTATAGATAGAGTTGGTATTGGCGGTGACATTGTCGAGCATGTAATAGCCCTTTGTACCTGCGTTATTGAGC
>JAILIM010000097.1 GCA_024695285.1 Bacteroidales bacterium | reverse complement strand
CTTCCTGGCGCTGCTGGAAAGCATCGTGGTGGGAGCCATTCCCGTGGGCGGGATGACCGGCGAGCTGCTCATCTGCGCGGTGCTGGGGCTGGATCCTTCCTTCGCGGCCGCCCTGCTGATCATCGGCACGATCTGCGACATACCGGCCACGCTGCTCAACGTGGCAGGCAACCTTGTCGCTCCGCTCCTTGTCCAGCGCCTCAGCGGACGCCGCGCACCGTGAGGCCTGCGTAGCGGCTGACATCGTCCACACGCGGCTGTTCCGTGAGCGTAGGGAGGTTGAATTCAAAATCGTAGGCCTCTTCCGAGTCTGCCTCCGAGACGTCGGAGGACCAGTAGAATCCGTAGCCATCAGCAAAGTTGAGGCCTTTGATGAGCCGGAAGCCGGCAGCCGGGAAGAAGATCGTCGCTCCGGTGGTTTTCCACTTGATCTCCCAGCCCGGGACGGTCGAACCGTCGTATTGCTCCGTGGAGCCGTTGCACCATCTCCATTCGTAGTCGTCCGTATTGGACTTGGTGTCGGCCAGTTCCTGGCATTCAACCTTCGACGGCAGACGCCAGCCGGCGCCGACCATGACCTGGACCAGGTCATCTTCCGTCTCCAGCGTCGAAAGGCCGTCGCCGGTCGGGCCGGTGTACTTCTCGAGCGGGAATCCATCCCATCTGTAAGAATACCACGTATAGCCCTTGTCCTTTCCGGGTTTCCATTCGATCGGGGACGAGCCGACCACATAATAGGTCTCAAGCTCGCCCCAGGCGTAATAGTCGCCGATCTCGCCCTCGGCCGTGGCGCCGAAGTTCATGTTCATCCATTTCACCGACAGGCCCATGTCGACCAGCGCCGGCATGGCATCGGTCGTCCAGGAAGACACGCCGCTAAGGTTGTACGCGCGGCCGGGATACTCCGGATCCGCCTCGTCGGTGCAGCACATCTTCTTGTTTCCGTCCGCCTTGCGGTAATCCTCCCCGACAGCCAGCTTGAGGGTATAGGTTTCGGACACGTTCCGCTTGTCGGCCCGGACGACGCCGCTGTACTGGTAGCCGTCGCCGAACACCTGGCCCGGCATCGCAGCGCCCTCCGGCCGGCAGAAAGTATTCAGGCTCAGATTCGACGCGAGGCCAGTGAGGGCCGTCGGGGTGACGTACGACACGGAAAGGGTCGAGCCGCCTTCCGTCGGCGTGACGCCTTCTTTCTCATAGTAGAACTGCACGAAGCCGTCCGCAAACTGCATGTCGAACGTGCCGGTCACGACGCCGTCGGCGACCGTGAACTCCTGGTATGCCGAGAGGTAGTAGCTGAATGCCGTCTTGCTGAACACATAGTTGCCGGACTCCGCCTGCACTTCGGCATCACTGCCATAGGGCAGGTAGACCGCGCGCATCGCCCGGGTCCCGTCGGACATGGGCGCGAGGCCCTTGCCGGTATTGATCCATGAGCTGCCGTCGTACTTCAGTTCCAGATAGGCCGGAGCGGTCTGGCCAGCGATGAAGACGAAGATCACGTCGCCCGCCTCCCAGGCGGTCTTCACGGCCTTGGTGGCGACGCCGGCATCTTCGGGATGGCGGGCGTCGAGATGGAACACGACCTGGTTCTTTTCTGCGGGAATCTCCTCAGCCTGCTTGTTGCAGGCGGCAAACGCGACTAAGGCGGCGCAGACCATCAGAAATGCTTTCTTCATTGTCCTGTCCTCCTTCGTTTACCAGTTCTGTTCGGGGAAATGAGGAAAATCGCCGCTGCTCGCGCAGACGATTCCTTCAGGATTGACATCAAGAATCTCCACGCGGGGAGACTCGTAAGGGGTTTTAGCGTCGTGTGCTTCCATACTGAACGTTTGATTCCAAAAAACTTTTCAATATAGTAATTCTCTGTCATCCAAGCAAGTACCAAAACCGTATTTTCGCATGTTTTCTGCGATGAATCCCGCGGCGTCCGGCAGCCTGCGCAGCAGCCTTCCCCCAATGACTGATACGGAAAAAGCCAGACCGGGAAGGTCTGGCTCGAGTGCCCCAAGCGGGAATCGAAGATATTAAATGACCTGCAAAAGCACGCCGACGATTGAAACGCCCGCAAAACTCGGGCAAATTGCTATTTACCAGCGAATTATCGGTATTAAACGCTAGCCGTTGAGGATTGCGGACTATTGCAGCCCCAATCAGTTTATTTCATTTATCACGCCAAAAATTTGCAAAATTGGCGTGGTTTGACTACCTTTGTGCTGCGTGATTGAAATACTGATATGGCAACTCTTTCCTTCTCCCTCTCTTCGAAGATCGACAAGAGCACCGGCCGCAGCCGCGTGCTCCTGAATTTTGTTGTAGGCAGCCGAATCCACCAACGGGCTAAATCCTCAACCTTTGCACCGGCCATATATTGGGACGCAGAGAAGCAGGCCGTCAAGGTCCCAGACTTTCGTATCTTCAACGAAGAGCAGACCGCCCTAGTGGCAAACCTCAACGCCATCAATGCAACCCTGCAGGCGCTCCGCTCCGCAGTTACGGCCGCCTTCATCGAGGCCGGCGCGGGGAAGCGGCCTATTCCTGACGGATGGCTGGCCGCCGTGGTGGATCGGTTTGAGCACCCGGATCTCGTTGAGGCAGCAGCGCCGCGCCTGCTGGCAGAGGCCTTCGAAGAATACCTGACCGAGCACCGGCTATCGGAGTGCCGGGTCCGATACACGCGAGTTGTAGCGCGTGCCCTCGCTAGATTCGAATCTTATACCGGCCGCCGCCTGGAGCTTGACACTATCAGCCCGGAGGATCTGCGGGCCTTTGAGGCCTACCAGCGAAATGAGGCGCAAATCGTGGCCACCCGGCCGGAGTTGCTAGAGATCTGCCCGGAGAGCCGGGAGCCCGAAGAGCGCGGCGAGAACACGATAATAGGCCGTATGCGAATCGTGCGCGCCGTCCTGAATTGGGCTTACAAGCAAGGCCGGACGCAGAACAAACCATTTGAGCGCTATACCATCCACGCC
>JAILIM010000091.1 GCA_024695285.1 Bacteroidales bacterium | reverse complement strand
TATGTTCTTTCCCTTCTGGGGCTGCGGCTGAGGCATGTTGTTGGGCCTGACTGCATTGCCGTTGCCGTTCTGGTGGCTGGACGAACCGCCCGGACGGACGCTTACCTGGGAATTCTGCCTGTTTCCTGAATGGTTCTGGGGATTGCTGGGCTGAAGCGCCGGCTGGTTGGCCTTCTGGGCATTGGTGGCATCCTGGCGACGGTTGGTGGTGGTCGTCGTCGTGCCGGAATTGTTGGCCGGCCTTGTGACAGTCTGCGAGGGCTGCGAGTTCACCTGGGGAGTGCTCTGCCGCGTGGTGGTAGTAGTCTGCCGCGTAGTGGTGGTGTTCTGCGCAGGCTGGCTGCTTGTAGTAGTGGTCTGCCTCCTGGTGGTAGTTGAGGTGCCGCTGTTGGTCTGCAGAGTGGTAGCGGTTGTGCCGCTGGTGGTGGACTTGGTTACCTGCTCCTGCTGCTGTTGCTGCTGGGTGGCGGTGGTCCTGCGGCCTCCCTGTGCGTATGCGCCCTGAGGCGCGGCGAAAAGTACTGCGGCAACGGCCAGTGCCGTCAGTGCGGTGTTTCTCATCTTATTCATTTTCGTAGAGTTTAATGATATTCAGAATTACTTCGGTCGCCTTCTCCATACTCTCGAGGGGCACGTATTCCATCTTGCCGTGGAAGTTGAGGCCGCCTGCGAAGATATTGGGGCAGGGGAGACCCATAAATGAAAGGCTCGCTCCGTCGGTGCCTCCGCGGATGGGCTGCACCTTGGGCTTGACTCCCGCCATCTCTATGGCCTTGATAGCCTTCTCCACCACGTGATAGTGCGGCTCGACCACTTCCCGCATATTGCGGTACTGGTCCTTGATGGTTACCTTGACGATCTTTCCGTACTTCTTGTTGATGAATGCGGCCGCCTCCTTCATCATCTCCTTGCGCCTTGCGATGATGCCGGCGTCGTGGTCGCGGAGGATATAATCGAGATCCGCCTCCTCCACGGTTCCCTTTATCGAGGTCAGGTGGAAGAAGCCTTCGTATCCCTCGGTGTGCTCGGGACGTTGAACCGCGGGAAGCAGGGCGTCGAACTCCTCGGCGATGTGGATGGCGTTTATCATCTTGTTCTTGGCGTATCCGGGGTGGACGTTGCGGCCCTGGATGTGGACCTTAGCGCGTGCGGCGTTGAAGTTCTCATACTCCAGTTCGCCCACCGCTCCGCCGTCCATAGTGTAGGCGTAGTCGGCGTCGAACTTCTTCACGTCGAAAGCCACCACTCCGCGGCCGATCTCCTCGTCGGGAGTGAAGGCGATCCGGATGGGACCGTGCTTGAACGCGGGGTTCTTCATTATATATTCCACTGCGCACATTATCTCGGCGATGCCTGCCTTGTCGTCGGCTCCCAGCAGCGTCGTGCCGTCGGTGGTGATGATGGTCTGTCCCTTGTATTCTGCAAGCTCGGGGAACTCCGAAACCTTGAGGCTCAGGCCGGGAACTCCCTTGAGAGGGATGTCTCCGCCGTCGTATTTCTTGATAATCTGGGGGTTGCGGCACTCTCCGGGGGCGTCGGGGGAGGTGTCGACGTGGGCTATGAAGCCGATCTTGGGGCTCTTCTTCCTGCCGTTGTTGCCGGGAATCCGTCCCATTACGTAACCGTCCTTGTCGAGTTCCGCCTCCACTCCGAGAGCCCTTAGCTCATCTACCAGAAGACGGGAAAGGTTCAGCTCCTTCGGGCTCGAAGGCTGCGAAGGGGACTCATCTACCGACATCGTATCAATCGCGATGTACCTGAGGAATTTATCGAGTATCTTTTCCATATTGTCAATTTGTCTGTTTTTCTACTTTCATCGACGAGCATATCATATAGATGATTATGCCAGCCAGAGGCAGTATCGCGATGGCTTCTCCGTAAGTCGCGTTCCAGTTGGTGAGGAACCAGTCCACGTTCGCGAACTTGAGGATTGCGCTCACCACGCCCATCAGCGCTCCGCCTGCTATGAATCCAGATGCAATCAGCGTGCCTTTCTCCTTGCGGGCGGCATTGATTGCAGCATCTTTGCTGCGGGAACCTACATACCAGGAGATTGCGCCGCCTATCAAGAGCGGGAGGTTGAGGTCGATCGGGATGAACATTCCGAGGCAGAAGGCCAGGGCGGGAACCTTGAATACCGTGAGCAGTATTGCGATTACCGCACCGATGCCGTAGAGCAGCCAGGGGGCGTTTCCGCCGTTCATCATAGGCTGTACCACGGCTGCCATCGCATTGGCCTGAGGTGCTACGAGGGCACCCTCTCCCACGAATCCGTAGGTCTTGTTGAGGATCAGCATCACACCGCTGACTGTCAGAGCTGCCACGGCCACGCCGACGAACTTCCAGCCCTCCTGCTTGGCGGGGGTGGTTCCGATCCAGTATCCGATCTTGAGGTCGGTGATCATTGCGCCTGCCACCGAGAGCGCGGTGCAGACCACGCCGCCGATAATCATTGCCGCAACCATTCCGGCGTTGCCCTTGAGGCCTGCGGCGACGAGTACCAGTGCAGTGATGATCAGTGTCATGATGGTCATTCCGCTGACCGGGTTGGTGCCAACGATGGCGATGGCGTTTGCAGCCACGGTGGTGAAGAGGAAGGCTATGACGGCAACGATGAGCAATCCTATCAAGGCCTGCCATACGTTGTGGACCACTCCTCCGAATGCGAAGAAGGCGAAGGTGACGACCAGGGCGATGATTATGCCGAAGACCACCGTCTTCATAGGAAGGTCGCGCTGGGTGCGCTCCTCCTCGCCGGCCTCGGAAGCTCCCTTCCTGGAGAATTCCCTGGCAGCGATGCCGACGGCCGACTTGATGACGCCGAAACTCTTGATGATGCCGATTATTCCGGCGGTCGCGATGCCGCCGATGCCGATGTGGCGCGCATAGGTCTTGAATATCATATCGGGACTCATCTCACTGACGGTCTGGGTGATGCCGGCATTCATAAAGTCGATGACATTGCCGCCCCAGATGAGATTCATCAGAGGGATGATCACCAGCCATACCAGGAACGAGCCGCAGCAGATGATAAAGGCGTATTTGAGGCCCACGATGTATCCTAGGCCGAGCACTGCGGCGCCGGTATTGAGTTTGAGCATCACCTTGGCCTTGTCGGCCACAGCCGCACCCCAACGGGTGACGGTAGTGGTGATGGTCTCTGCCCAGGCTCCGAAGGAGGCGACCACGAAGTCGTAGATACCTCCGATAAGACCGCTGATGAGAAGGGTTTTGGCGCTGTTGCCTCCGCTCTCGCCGCTGACCAGCACCTGTGTGGTGGCAGTTGCTTCGGGGAAGGGATACTTGCCGTGCATCTCTTTTACGAAATACTTCCTGAACGGGATCAGGAAGAGGATTCCGAGCACCGCTCCCAGAAGCGAAGACATCACCATCTGGAAGTAGTTCACGTCAAGACCTATTATATATATAGCGGGCAGCGTGAAAATACTGCCGGCCACCACGGCTCCGGAGCAGGCGCCGATGGACTGGATTATGACGTTCTGGCTCAGCGAGTCGCTCTTCTTGAATGCGCTGGTCAGACCCACTGCAAGGATGGCGATGGGGATTGCAGCCTCGAAGACCTGGCCCACCTTCAGGCCGAGGTATGCGGCGGCAGCGGAAAAGATGACGGTCATTACGAGTCCGATGCTCACGGACCATACCGTCACCTCCTTCGGCTTGCGGCCGGACGGAATGATGGGATTGTAGCTCTCACCCTCCTTCAACTCCCGGTAGGCATTTTCCGGAAGTCCCTGGGTTTTGTTTTCTTCACTCATAAAATATGGTTTACTCTGTTTTCGCAGTGGTTTTCACCGCATTTTTACGCATATTCAAAGATAGTCATATTTTTCCGATTATGCCGCTGTGATAAAAAATTGAAAAATTTTTGAAAATAATTTGGAGAATAAAAAAAAGTACTTACCTTTGCAGCCCGTTTCGGAAATGACACGGCGAAACAGAGTCCGGAACATAGTTCATTGAAAGAATTGAGAGAGATAACGAGGTAAAAAACTGTAAGCAAAAGATAGTCTGAAATTGATCAGGTTTTTCTGACGATTGAGGGACTACAATTTCATGAACAGAGGTAATTTACTGCGAAGTAGATTCCTGCTGAATGATTCAAGACGAAGTAAATAAGAGCGAACGGAGGATGCCTTGGCTTCCATAGGCGAAGAAGGACGCGGTAAGCTGCGAAAATCTGCGGGGATTGGCAAACACGAATTGATCCGCAGGTGTCCGAATGGGGAAACCCGGCAGGCTGAAGGCCTGTCACCTTAATAGGAGCATACCCAGGGAACTGAAACATCTTAGTACCTGGAGGAAGAGAAAGAAAGATCGATTTCCCGAGTAGTGGTGAGCGAAAAGGAAAGAGCCCAAACCGGTGCTGTTACGGCAGTGCCGGGGTTGTAGGACCACAGAATGAACACAAGATTGAACCGGAAGTGTATGGAAATGCACATCATAGAGGGTGATAATCCCGTACGGGCAAGGTCTTGTGGGAATAGTGTAATCCTGAGTACGGCGGGACACGAGGAATCCTGTCGGAATCTGCGGGGACCATCCCGTAAGGCTAAATATAGATGGAAGACCGATAGAGGACCAGTACTGTGAAGGAAAGGTGAAAAGCACCCCGGGAGGGGAGTGAAATAGACCCTGAAACCGTTCGTTTACAAGCGGTCGGAGCAATGCAAGTTGCGACGGCGTGCCTTTTGGATAATGAGCCTACGAGTTGTTTCTGTCCGGCAAGGTTAAGCGCTTAAGGCGTGTAAGCCGAAGCGAGAGCGAGTCTGAAGAGGGCGTTGAGTCGGATGGAACAGACGCGAAACCTAGTGATCTACCCTTGGCCAGGTTGAAGGAGCCGTGACAGGCTTTGGAGGACCGAACCAGTTTCCGTTGAAAAGGACTTGGATGAGCTGAGGGTAGGGGTGAAAGGCTAATCAAACTGGGAGATAGCTCGTACTCCCCGAAATGTCTTTAGGGACAGCCTCACTGCAGCTTGACGGAGGTAGAGCGACTGATAGGATGCGAGGGCTTCATCGCCTATCAAATCCTGACAAACTCCGAATGCCGCCAAGTGATCAGTGGGAGTGAGTCGCCGGGCGCTAATATCCGGTGGCAAAAGGGAAAGAGCCCAGACCAACAGTTAAGGCCCTTAAACGTGATCTAAGTTGGTAGAACGAGGTGGTGTTGCAGAGACAGCTAGGATGTTAGCTTGGAAGCAGCTATTCATTTAAAGAGTGCGTAACAGCTCACTAGTCGAGCGACGCTGCGTGGATGATAATCGGGCATCAAGATCACTGCCGAAACTATGGACTTGCCGTAAGGCGAGTGGTAGGGGAGCATTCCAGCCGGCTGCGAAGGTGAACTGCGAGGTTTGCTGGAGCGGTTGGAAAAGAAGATGTAGGCATAAGTAACGATAATGCGGGTGAGAAACCCGCACACCGAAAACCCAAGGTTTCCTGAACAACGTTAATCGGATCAGGGTTAGTCGGGACCTAAGTCGAAGCCGACAGGCGGAGATGATGGCGAAATGGTTAATATTCCATTACCTGTTATGGTTTGCAAGGAGTGACGGAGAAGTGACACGCGCGCCGGCTGACGGAATAGCCGGTTAAAGGGACTAGGTAGACGCACAGGTTAAGAGCTGGTGTGTGCTGAATCCTGACAGTACAGCGAGTCTTCGGACGAGTTGACAGTCGCGGTAAGCAGACTCCCAAGAAAAGCTTCTAAGCGTTAGTCCATAACAGCCCGTACCGTAAACCGACACAGGTGGGTGAGGAGAGGATCCTCAGGTGCTCGAGTGAATCATGGCTAAGGAACTAGGCAAATTGACCCCGTAACTTCGGGATAAGGGGACCCCATTTCGGTGGGGCGCAGAGAAATGGCTCAGGCGACTGTTTACCAAAAACACATGGCTTTGCGAATTCGAAAGAAGATGTATAAGGCCTGACACCTGCCCGGTGCCGGAAGGTTAAGAGGGGGCGTTAGCGGAAGCAATGAAGCGAAGCGCTGAATCGAAGCCCCGGTAAACGGCGGCCGTAACTATAACGGTCCTAAGGTAGCGAAATTCCTTGTCGG
>JAILIM010000045.1 GCA_024695285.1 Bacteroidales bacterium | reverse complement strand
TGAACTCGGGCTGCAGGGCCTCGTAGAAGGCCACGGCCTTGGAAGCGATGCAGTGCTCGAGGGGGCCGCCCTGGATACCCGGGAACACGGCGGAATTGAGCAGTTGGGACATTTTCTTCACGACTCCCTTCGGGGTGGTGAGGCCCCAGGGATTGTCGAAGTCCCTGCCCATCAGAATCACACCGCCACGGGGACCGCGGAGGGTCTTGTGGGTGGTCGAAGTCACGATGTGCGCGTACTTCACAGGGTTCTTGAGCAGACCTGCGGCGATGAGGCCGGCGGGGTGAGCCATATCAACCATGAAGATGGCACCCACCTTGTCGGCGATGGCGCGCATGCGCTCCCAATCCCACTCGCGGGAGTATGCCGAAGCGCCTCCGACGAGGAGTTTGGGCTTGCACTCGAGGGCGATCTTCTCCATCTCGTCGTAATCGACCATTCCGGTCTGTTCGTTGAGATGGTAAGCCACAGCGTGGTAGTTGATACCGGACATATTAACGGGAGAACCGTGAGTGAGGTGACCACCGTGGGCGAGGTCGAGGCCCATGAAGGTATCACCGGGCTTCAGGCAGGCCATGAAGACAGCCATATTTGCCTGGGCGCCGGAATGGGGCTGCACGTTGGCATACTCGGCGTCGAAGAGCTTCTTGAGACGGTCGATGGCCAGCTGCTCGATCTGGTCCACGATTTCGCAGCCACCGTAATACCTGGCGTTGGGATAGCCTTCGGCGTATTTGTTGGTGCAGACGCTGCCAAGTGCCTCGAGCACCTGTTTGCTGACGAAGTTTTCAGAAGCGATGAGTTCGATGCCTTCGGTCTGACGCTCCTCTTCCTTTCTCAGCAGGTCGGAAATTTCAATATCCTGTTTCATTAATCTGTATTTTATGTTTGCTATATTTGCGGAACAATTATGCAAATATAAAGTTTTACCGCAACTTTCCCAAATGTTCCGAAAACTTTTCAATAATGAGCTGAACCGCCTGGATACCGAGGCTTTCAAGTCATCGGAAAAAGTCCCTGCGGCCATTATCCTGGACAATGTCAGATCACAGCACAACATAGGTTCCGCCTTCCGCACGGCCGACGCCTTCAGGCTCGAAAAGATATGGCTCTGCGGCATCTGCGCCACCCCTCCCACCCCCGAAATGCACAAGTCGGCCCTCGGCGCCGAGTTCAGCGTGGACTGGGAGTACTGCGCCGAAACCCTTGAGACCGTACGCCGCCTCAAGGCCGAAGGCTGGACCATCGTCAGCGTCGAGCAGGCCGAGGGTTCCACTATGCTCCAGGACTTCCGCGCGGAGGAGGGAAAGCGATACGCCTTTGTCTTCGGGAACGAAGTCAAAGGCGTAAGTCAGGATGTGGTCGATGAGAGCGACCTCTGCCTGGAGATCCCCCAATTCGGCACCAAGCACTCCCTCAACGTCTCTGTGGCAGTGGGAATCGTACTCTGGGAAGCCGTCAGACTATTCCCGAGAAGCCCATAAACGCCATGGCCATTATGCCGGCGGTGATCAGGGCGATGGGAACCCCTTCGAACGAACGGGGCACGCTGCTGAGTTCCAGCTGCTCGCGTATTCCCGCGAAGAGAATCAGCGCCACGCCGTAACCGATGGCGTTGCAGACCGCGAAGACCACGGCCTGGGCAAGGGTCATCATATGGGTTACATTGCCGAGGGCGTCGATGTTGTTGATGAAGCCGAACTCGTTGGCCACCACCTGGATGGCTACTCCGAGCACCACGCAGTTTGTAGTAATCAGGGGCAGGAAGATGCCGAGCGCCTGATAGAGCGGCGGGCTTATCTTCTTTATGACTATCTCCACCATCTGCACCAGGGCAGCGATCACCAGAATGAAACTGATGGTCTGGAGGAACTCAAGATGCAGGGGGACAAGCACATAATTCTGGATCAGCCAGGTAGCAAGGGTGGCGAGAGCCATCACGAACATCACGGCCGCGGACATTCCGACTGCGGTGCTGACCCTCTTTGACACGCCCAGGAAGGGGCAGATGCCGAGGAACTGCGCCAATACTACGTTATTGACGAAGACTGCCGAGATAAGAATGAGAAAATAGACCATAATTATGCCTTGTCAGTTAGTTTGCGGAAAAGAACCATAAGATATCCGAGCACCAGGAAGGCTCCCGGAGCGAGAACGAAAGCGAGCATACCGTCGCCGCCGGTGAAATGCCAGCCGAACGCCGATCCGCTTCCGAGGATCTCACGAACGAGGCCCAGCACCGTAAGGGCAATGGTGAATCCCAGGCCGGTTCCCAGACCGTCGCAGGCCGAGTCGATGACCGAATTCTTGTTTGCAAAGGCCTCTGCGCGGCCGAGCACTATGCAGTTGACCACGATCAGGGGGATGAAGAGTCCCAGAGTCTCGTAGAGCGAAGGCACATAGGCCTGAAGCAGCAGCTGCACCAGAGTCACGAATGTAGCTATGATGACGATGTAGGAAGGAATCCTTACCTTGTCCGGGATAAACCGGGCCACCGCCGAGATTGCGATGTTGGAGAGGATCAGGACGCACATCGTGGCCACTCCCATTCCGAGGCCGTTGATGGCCGAAGTCGTGGTGCCCAGGGTGGGGCACATTCCAAGAACAAGCACGAACGTGGGGTTGTTCTTTACGATACCGTCGAGGATCAGACCCAGTTTGTTACTCTTGCCCATTGTCGTCAGTATTATCAGTTGCGGCAGGCTGCTCCACGGGGACCAGCGCCCTGGCCTGCTTGAAAACATCGTATGCGAGGGAGACTCCCTTGAGGAAGGCGCGCGAGGTGATGGTGGAAGCCGTTATGGCATCTATCTCGCCGCCGTCCTTGGAGACGGTTATGTTGTTGACCGCCGGATCCTTGCCCTTTATCTGGGCGCGGGGCTTAATGCTCTCGTCGGTAATCTTGGCGCCGAGGCCCGGGGTCTCGGAGTGGGAGATTACCGATGTGTTGTAGACCGTGCCGTCGGGGGTGAAGCCCACCATCATCTGAATGGGGCCGCCGAAGCCGGAGGATTTGACGCGCACGGCATAGCCGGTGATATGTCCCTCCTTGGTGGCGGGATAGACCTGGCTCTCGCCGATCTGCATCACCTCTTCCGAAGGGACGTTGTCGAACTCGGGAACCACGGCCGCGATGGCGCTGTTGACCTTCTTCAGCTCAGTCTCGGCGATGGGGCCGGAAGTCACCGAATAGACGAATCCGAGCAGCGCCGCGCACACCAGGCAGATGAGCGAGAGCGACAATACCATATTGCCGAATGTTGAGGGTTTAGCCATTTTTCACCTCCTTCCCGAACCTTGCGGGCTTGCAGTATTTGTTGAGCAGGGGAACGGTGCAGTTCATAATCAGGATGGCGAACGAAACGCCCTCCGGATATGAGCCGAAGTAGCGGATCATCATAGTGATGAGTCCGATTCCCACAGCGAAGATTATCTGTCCCTTGGTGGTCATAGGCGATGTGACGTAGTCGGTGGCCATAAATATGGAACCCAGCAGCAGACCTCCGGCGAAGATATTGAACACGGGGCCGGTATAGACGTCCGGGTTCACGGCCGAGAATATGCCGCTCACGATGGCTACGGTGGCTATGATAGTCAAAGGAATGGTCGGCTTGATAACCCTGCGGCAGAGCAGGTAGATGAATCCGAGGATGAGGGCCAGGGCCGAAATCTCGCCGGCCGAACCGCCCACCTGGATGTAGAAGAGTTGCTTCCAGGTGAAGTTGTTCTGGGCGAAGATCTCAGGCAGCGTCATTCCGTTGAGCAGCCCCTCCTTGGCGATACCCAGCGGAGTGGCGCCCGAATAGGCGTCAACCGCGGAGTCGAAGATGTTCCAGTCGTCGGGAACGGTCCAGTCGGTCATTATCACGGGGAAGGAGACCAGCAGGAAGACGCGGCCCACCAGAGCCGGGTTGAAGATATTCTGGCCGAGGCCTCCGAAGGTCATCTTGGCGATGCCGATGGCCACTATGGAGCCCACCACCGCAACCCACCAGGGAGCTGCCGGAGGCAGGTTGAGGGCCAGCAGGACGCCCGTCACGACGGCCGAGAGGTCGCCGATGGTATCGGGGCGCTTGAGCATATACTTGGTGATCAGCCACTCTGCCAGAACGCAGGTGGCCGCGCAGACGCCGAGCAGCAGGAGGGCGTGCCATTCATATATGAGAACGGACACCACGATCGAGGGCGCGAGGGCAATGAGCACGTCCCTCATCAGGGAACGGGTGCTCAGGCTGCTGTGCAGGTGCGGAGACGGAGATACAATTACTTGATTCATATCGTCTTATCTCAATTTTTAGGCCTGCTGCGCATAATCTTGATGACCTCCGCCTTGGCGGGGCGGATGACATCCAGCAGGGGAATGTTAGCAGGACAGGTGTAGAGGCAGCAGCCGCACTCGATGCAGTCGTAAACCTTCTCCTTTTCCAGGTCTTCCTGGTGCTTGCCGGCGCGCGCCAGCTTGCTCAGGAGGAAGGGCTGCAGCCCCATAGGGCAGGCATCTGCGCACTTTCCGCAGCGGATGCAGTTGCTCTCCGGCTTGCGGAGGGTCTCCTCTTCGGTGAGCACCAGCAGGGCCGCGCTCGCCTTTACGGTGGCGGCGTCGAGGTTGACGATGGCCTTTCCCATCATCGGGCCGCCGCTGACGAACTTGGCCGCCTTTTCCGGAATGCCGCCTGCAGCCTCGATTATCTGACGGAAGGTGGTTCCGACGCGGACATCGAAATTCTTCTGCTGCGGCACGCATTTGCCCGTAACGGTGAAGATATTGTCTATCAGTGGCTTGTTCTTCTGGACAGCCTCATAGACGGCCAGGGCGGTACCCACATTCTGGACTACCGCGCCGGTATCGATGGGAAGCCCCATCGAAGGCACCCTGCGGTGGATGATGGCGTCGATGAGCTGCTTCTCGCCGCCCTGCGGATATTTCTTCTTGAGGACCACGACCTCTATTCCGTCGTAGGATGCGGAGACCTTCCTCATGGACTCTATCGCAACCGGCTTGTTCTCCTCGATTCCGATATAGCACTTCGAAACCCCGAGCGCCTTCATCATAAGCCGCGCTCCGGTGACTATCTGCACGGGTTCCTCGCGCATTATGCGGTCATCGGAGGTAAGGTATGGTTCGCACTCGGTGCCGTTGATGATCAGGCACTCGGCCGTTTTGTCCTTGGGCGGAGCGAGCTTGATGTGGGTCGGGAATGCGGCGCCTCCGAGGCCTACCACACCGGCGTTCTTTATCTTTTCGAGGATCTCCTCACGGGAGGCGGTGATTTCAGTGCGGATTTCAGGGGTGCGGTCGATCTCCGGAAGCCACTCGTCACCCTCCACATCGATTATCACGTGGGTAACCATATTGCCGGCGAAGTCGGCGCGGGGCTCCACTGCCTTGACCGTTCCCGAATAGGGAGAGTGAACCGGAGCCGATACGAAACCGGAAGGCTCGGCTATCACCTGGCCGACCAGGACCTTGTCCCCTTTCTGCACTATGGGGGTGGCGGGAGCGCCGAGATGCTGGGCCATCGAGATATATGCGATGGCGGGCAGGGGAAGCTTCTCCACCGCCGCTTCCGACGATATCTTGTTGTCATCCGGATGGATGCCGCCTATTCTAAATGTCTTCAGTTTCATGGCGTTATTGTACTGGAGTGACTTTATCAGCAGAAACCTCTCCCGCAGGGGCCGCCGGCTTGGGAGCCTGCGGAGGCTTGGGAGGGAAATTCACGGCAACAATAGCGTGGGTCGGACATTCGTCCACGCACTTGCGGCAGAGCTTGCACTTTGTAAAATCGATGTAGGCCACGTTGTTCTCGACGTGGATCGCGCCGAAGGGGCAGACCTTCTCGCACTTTCCGCAGCCGATGCAGCCGACGGTGCAGGCCTTGCGGGTGACGGCGCCCTTGTCCCTGTTGACGCAGGAGACGAATACCCTGCGGCCTTTGGGTCCCTTGGGGCGCATCTCGATGACTCCGCGGGGGCAGACTTTCGCGCAGGAACCGCAGCCGGTGCACATATCGGCATTGATGTCGGCCACGCCGCTGCGGGGATCGATCCTGATGCCGCCGAACTGGCACACTTCGAGGCAGTCCCCGAGTCCGATGCAGCCCCAGCGGCAGCCGGTCTCTCCGGCATAGAGCGCCGCCACCACCTTGCAGGAAGCGTAACCGTCGTAGCGGTTGGTCTTTGCGCACTTGTCGGAAGTGCCCTGGCAGCGCACTATTGCCGCCATCGGCTCCTTCTCGACAGCCTCCTGACCGAGAGCGGCCGCAATCTTTTTCATGGTGTCGTTGCCTCCCACCGGGCAGAAGAGCGCCCCGGGATCGGCCGACTTGACATACTGCTCCGCAAAGGCGCGGCAACCCGCATTTCCGCAGCCGCCGCAATTGGCGCCCGGAAGCAGGGATTCCACGGTATCGATGCGGGGATCTTCCTCCACCTTGAATTTCTGCGCCACGAGATATAAAACCACCGCGAAGAGGAGCCCGAGCGCTACAAGACAGAGGACCGTGTAAAGAATTGTCGTTGTCATTAAATTTTCCGGATGGAGAATCTGAATTCTCTCGCTAGTTTATTTTTGAAAAAAGCGAGTGCAATATAGTAAAAAATCACTATACCTATTCCGGAAAGTCCGACATAAAGTTCTGAAAGTCCGCAGGCCGAACCGACCACCATCGCCAGCAGCAACAGCACCAGCGGCACGCCGTAGGCGTAGAGCACGGCCTTGAAGCTGAGCGACGACGAAAGAACGACCAGCACCTTGTCGCCCACCTGGTAGTGCGCCGACATATTTCCTATGGTCAGGGGCACCTCCACCTCCTTTACCTTCTCGTCCGAAGCGGAGCAGAAGCCCTTGGCGTGGCAGGCGGCGCAGGCCGACTTGTTGACGATCTCAACGGTTATGGAATTCTCCCCGATGGCGGTTATCACACCTTCGTGGGTAACGGGAGTCCTCTCGTCTGCCATTATTCTATCTTGCTTGAAAGGGGATATTTGAGGCCGGAAATCGAGCCTATGCGGCCGTTGACCGATCCGACCTTGACAGGTGCGCTGAAATAGAGGGGAACGTGGTTCTCATCGTCAGAGAGCCAGATGAAGATCTTGCTCTCGCCGTAGAATACATTCTCGTCCCCGCCGTCAGCCTTGTCGGCCACGATGGAGAAATTGGACTTGTCGCTGTCGGGAACCTCCTCCACCTGGCGCGCGTTTACCGAAACGCCCAGCTTGATGGTGCGGAAGGTGCCGAAACCCGATATCTTCTTGTTCTCCCTGCCGATATACTTGAGCTTCACGTTGAGCAGATCCTTGTCCATCGCCACGATATTGTGGACCACCTTGGCTGCGAGGAGTTTCTCCAGGTCGAGTCCGCGGATGGCGAAGAAAAGGTTCAGGACGTCGCGGATCGGCTTGTTTTCGGTATAGACAGTATCGCGGTGAGGCCTGTTCTTCTTGTCCACCACTGCGTGGAGGGTGCGGCCGCCGTTGCTGGAAGAATAAACGCTCTTTGCCCAGAAATCGCCTTCGTGGACATCTCTGAGAGCCTTCACGGGAACCATCTGGGACTTGGTGAAGGTACTCTCATATACGTCCCTCACCTTGTAGAAATTATCCCAGAAGGGATAGGTCGATACGTCGGCGCGGACGCTGAATGTCTCCCCGGACTCGGTAAGGGCAAGGTCTATCTTGCCGATATCCATCTTGGGGCCGTACTTGTAATGAATGATTATCTGAGCCTTTTCGCCCGACTGGAAGGGAAATTCTTTCTCCTGGGCGCCCATAGAAACCGACATTGACAGCAACAGCGCCAGCATCGGTATTAATTTGCTACATAGGTATTTCATTGTCAAAATCGGAGGCCGCACTCATCTCGCTTGCCTCATATCTGTAATAGTTGTCCTCCTCCGGTCTATCAATTTTTGGACCACTGTCGGAATATGCCCCCGGATCCTCCATATCGAAGAACTTCACCTCCTTCGAGAGGAACCTCATGTCAACATCCTTCACCTCACCGTTACGGTGCTTCGCAATAATGAGCTGGGTGTATCCCGGAGGCGTATTCTCATCCTGCACTCCGAGCATTTCGGGACGGTGGATGAACATTACGATATCGGCATCCTGCTCGATGGCGCCCGACTCGCGAAGGTCGCTCAGCTGGGGGCGCTTGTTGCCGCCTCGCGTCTCCACCATACGGTTGAGCTGCGAAAGGGCTATTATAGGAATATCGAGTTCCTTGGCGATCGCCTTCAGGGAACGGGAAATGGTCGAGACCTCCTGCTCGCGCATACCGCGCAGCTCGGGCGGACCGGTCATCAGCTGAAGGTAGTCGATGATGATGAGTTTTACCTTGTCATTGCGCACAAGGCGGCGCGCCTTGGACCTGAATTCGTAGATGGAGAGGCTCGGGGTATCGTCGATCCAGAGCGGAGCCTTGTCGAGCAGCGCGATGCGCTCGTTGAGACGGTTCCACTCCTCCTGGGTCATCTTGCTTGCACCCCTGATCTTCTCGGCGGGAAGGCCCGTCTCTGAGACCATGATACGCTTTACCAGCTGCGTGGCGGGCATTTCGAGCGAGAAAATGGCCACCGGCACGTTGTGGTCCACGGTCATATTGCGGGCCATCGTCAGCACGAATGCCGTCTTACCAACCGAAGGACGGGCTGCGATGATGATAAGGTCGGACTTCTGCCACCCGAAGGTGACGGCATCCAGGCCGCGGTATCCGGAAGGGACGCCGCTTATATTGCCCTCGCGCGCCTGACTCTCTTCAATCTCGCCTATGGCCTGGCCGATGACTGAATGGATAGGCGTCGTCTCGCGTTTCATATTCTTCTCCGCGAGGGTGAAAATCTTGCTGCTGGCCGAATCGATAAGGTCGTCAACCGGCATCGACTCGTCGAAGGCGATACGCTGGGTCTCCTGCGAAATCTGGATAAGCTCACGTTGGATCCACTTCTGAAGCAGTATCTTCGTGTGATAGTCGATATGCGCAGCGGCACCGATCTTGAGGCTCAGGTTGCTCAGGTATGCCATTCCGCCGATATCCTCGAGATGGGTGGTGGCGGATTTCTCGTCTTTGCGTTTTGCCAGTTCCTCCGCGACCGTCAGAATATCTATCGGGGCGTTGAGCGAAGCCAGCGTCTTGATGGCGCTGAAAATCTTGCGGTGTGCAAGCTTGTAGAAGCAGTCTTCCGAAATCTGGTCGATGACGTCGGGCACGACGGCCGGCTCGAGCATCATGGCGCCGAGCACAGCCTCCTCTATATCGAGAGCCTGAGGGGGCTTGTAGCCGCCCATCTCCTCTCCGATCGAAGCGATATTCGCCTTGCGTGTCCTTTCCGTCTTGGCCATAGACTATTCCTTATCCTCTTTTTCGAAATCGGAATTCACGAGGATGCGGCCGCAATACTCGCAGACGATGATCTTCTTGCTCGAAGCGATGTCGAGCTGGCGCTGGGGCGGAATCTTGGCGAAGCAGCCGCCGCATGCGTCACGCTTGACGGTAACCACCGCAAGCTTGTTCTTGGTGTTGGCGCGAACCTTATTGTAGGCGATGAACATCCTCTCGTCGATCTTCGATACCAGTTCGTCGCGCTGCTTTACGAGCTGAGCCTCCTCCTTTGCAGTCTCCTTGACGATGGTGTCGAGCTCCTTGCGCTTGTTATCGAGATCCTCTTCGCGGAGTTTGAGGTGCTCTTCGGTCTCGGCCACGAGAGCCTTCTTCTCCTCGATGAGAAGGTTTGCCTCTCGGATCTTCTTCTCGCAGAACTGCTTCTGGAGATCCATATACTCTATCTCCTTGGAGATGGACTCATACTCGCGGTTATTCTTCACATTGTCCCTCTGGGCGTTGTATTTTGCAAGAGCCTCTTCGCACTCGGTAATCTGAGCGCGGTGGGTGGCATTTGCCGACTCCGCTGCCGCGATTTCGTCCTTTGCATTGGCGATCCTGGTCTTGAGGCCTTCCACCTCGTCCTCGATATCCTGCACCTCGAGGGGCAGTTCGCCGCGAAGAAGATAGATCTTGTCTATCTTGGTATCGGTCTGCTGTATCTTGTAGAGGGTTTTGAGTTTTTCCTCGATGGCGACGGAGTCGTTGTCACCGAGATTTTTCGCCATTGACAGGGAGACAAAGGTCTCGTCCTGGTCGATGGGCTTTGCGTTTGCTTTAGCCTTAGTTGTAGCCATAGTTTGCTAAGTGTATCTTTTGTTCAATTATTGACGAAGCGTGAAGGGCAAAGGTACATATTTTTTCACAACAACAATCTACATTGTGTCGTAAATCCTCTGAAGTTCAGCCCTGATGCCTTTCAGACGGTTGATCACCTCCGATTTATTGTCCAGCCCCTCCTTGTTCTCATCCAGGCGGCGGGCGGCGCCCTCGAGCGTCATACCCTGCTCCTTGACAAGATAATGGATCAGCTGCAGGTTGCGGATCGCATCCTCATCGTAGATGCGGTTCTTCTTGTTCTGGGTGCGTTTGGGCTTCACATATTTCGTAAAGTAATCCGACCAGAAGCGCACCAGCGAGACATTCTCTCCCAGAATGTCCGCCACCTCCGAAATGGAGTAGAAAAGTTTGCCTGGCTGCAATTCGGTAGTTTCCATCTCTTCCGTCTTTAATCCATCGACTGACCGGCCGTCATGGCCATCATCAGCATATCCCTGTATGTCAATTCATTCAAATCCGCAAAAAAGTAGTGCACCGGCTCCATCCGTTTGCCATCCTTCAGCACCTCATAATGGAGATGGGGGGCGAATGCCCTTCCGGAGGCACCCACAAGGCCTATTACGCTGCCCCTTCTGACACTCTGGCCCTGCCCCACCTTGACCTCCTGGAGATGAGCATATACTGTCTTGATTCCACCGGGATGGGTGATGACCACCCTGTTTCCGAAACCCTTTTCCTTTCTCTCCACGGCGGTCACCTGTCCGTCTGCGGTGGCAACCACCGGAGTCCCGGCCGGAGCCATCAGGTCGATTCCCTCGTGGAGACGGATGGTCTTGAAGAAGGGGTTGAACTTCATTCCCACCGATGCTCCCGTCTGGGTGATGGAGAAAGAACGCAGCGGGATTATCGAAGGAATGGCAGAAGGACGCACCTTTCCGCTGTCCAGTTTTCCGGCGATCTCATCCAGATATGCGGCGGTCCTTGCCGCGACGGTATCCATGCGGTTTACGTTCCTGTGGGCAAGCCACACCAGCTCCACCTCTCCCAGCTGGGCGAGATTCGAAATATCGAACCTCGAAGAGTCGGCGTGATTTACAAGATAGGTCGGCGGAGTCGAATTGAATATTTCGCGGTACAGGGAGGCATCCCTTTCCTGAAGCCCTTCAACCACATTCTCGAGCAGGTCGGTACGCTCCTCCATTTTGGCGAGTTCCTGCCTCAGAAGCACGTTTTCGCGCTCCAGAGCCTCTTCTTCGGGAGTGTCGTAAAAAACGGCCAGCAGCAGATACGCCACTGCCGCCAGCACTATGCTTCCCAGGATATATTTCAACACCTTTCCCATCATCGCACCTCCTTGACCGGATGGAGCATCGAACGGTACTCCTCCTGAGTCAGATCATCGTTCAGATAATTGGCCGGATTGACATTATTGCCCATATAAAGCACCTCGTAGTGCAGATGCGGCCCGGTAGTGCGCCCCGAATTGCCCATCGTAGCGATCTGGTCGCCGCGGTGCACCTTCTTTCCCTTGAATACGTGCATCGTGCGAAGATGGGCGTAGCGGGTCTTGTAGCCGAATCCGTGATCTATAACAATGCTGTTGCCATATCCGTAGAAATCCACCTCGGCCGACTCCACCACTCCGTCGCCGGTAGCGTAAATCGGTTCCCCCACCGGTCCGGCCAGATCGAGCCCGGTATGGACCATGACCTGCTGATAAACAGGATGGAACCTGGCGCCGAAGGGGCTTGTTATGGTAACGCGTCCGGTAGTCATATCCACGGGATTGAAATTGGGCACGCTGGCGGCCATCTCTCCGGCGCGCTTCGACAGGAGCGAGACCTCGTCGAGCGACTTCGACTGGATTCCGGCCTTCTTGGTCAGGATGTCCATCTTCATCTCAGTGGAAATGAGCTGCCTGGAGTGAATCAGGCCCTCTATGGAGGTATATCGTTCCGCCCCTCCGAAGCCGCTGTTCCGCACATCCGAAGGAATACGGTCCATTCCGAAAACCGACCTGTAAACGGTATTGTCTCTCATCTCCATCTCCAGGAGGGAGCCGTTGAGGGCGTCGAGACGCTGGTCGACGATTTCGAGCTGGGCAAGCAGATCGCGGTTGCGCCTCTCCAGCATGGCGGTCTTTGGAGGGGTCATTCCGAAGACACGGTTCAGGAGAAAGGCGTAGAGCACAAGGGAAAGCAACGCCGCAAGAATAATCGCGGCAATCTTCAACAAACGGGCTTTCAGAGTCGTTCCCTTGTGTGCATCTGCTGGTTGGGATATCATATCTATCCCGCAAAATTAATAAATCTTGCCAAAAATAGTTATTTTTGCCCCCAAATAACTTTTTCAAAAGCATTATGACAGCCAAAGAGATAAGAAAGACGTTTCTCGACTTCTTCGCATCCAAGGGGCACACAATCGTGCCTTCCGCACCGGTCGTGGTAAAGAACGACCCCACCCTTATGTTCACCAACGCGGGAATGAACCAGTTCAAGGATCTGTTCCTGGGCAACCGGCCCATCGAGCACAACCGCGTGGCGGACTCGCAGAAATGCCTCAGGGTCAGCGGAAAGCACAACGACCTCGAAGAAGTGGGACACGATACATATCACCATACCCTCTTCGAGATGCTCGGCAACTGGAGCTTCGGCGACTACTTCAAGAAAGAGGCCATCACCTGGGCCTGGGAACTCCTCACGGAGGTTTACGGCCTCGACAAGAAGCGCCTCTACGCCACAGTCTTCGAAGGTTCGGAGGCCGACGGAGTGCCGATGGACAGCGAGGCCCGCGACATCTGGGCGCAGTTCCTGCCCGAGGACCACATCCTGCTGGGCAACAAGCACGACAACTTCTGGGAGATGGGAGAAACCGGCCCCTGCGGCCCCTGCAGCGAGATCCATATCGACCTGCGAAGCGACGATGAGAGGGCGAAGATTCCCGGCCGCGACCTGGTCAATAAGGACCACCATCTGGTCATCGAGATCTGGAACCTGGTCTTCATGCAGTTCAACCGCAAGGCAGGCGGCGAACTCGAGCGTCTTCCCAAGCAGCACGTCGATACCGGAATGGGCTTCGAGCGCCTCTGCATGGCCATCCAGGGCAAGCAGAGCAATTACGACACGGATGTCTTCACCAATATGATCCACGCCATCTCGGCCCTCTGCGGCAAGCCCTACGTGCCCGACAGCGACGAGGGCATCGCAATGCGCGTGATCGCCGACCACATCCGCGCCATCGCCTTCTCCATCACCGACGGACAGCTCCCCTCCAACGTGAAGGCGGGATATGTAATCCGCCGGATCCTGCGCCGCGCAGTGCGCTACGGCTATACTTTCCTCGACCTCAAGAGTCCCTTCCTCTGCCGCCTCGTGCCCCAGCTGGTGGACGATATGGGCGAGGCCTTCCCCGAAATCAAAGCGCAGCAGACCCTCGTCGAGAAGGTCATCCACGAGGAGGAAGAGGCCTTCCTGCGCACCCTTGACAAGGGTATCAAGCTGATGGACGACATCCTCGAGAAATCGGCATCGACAAAGGTCATTTCGGGCAAGGACGCCTTCCTGCTCTACGACACATACGGATTCCCCATCGACCTGAGCGAGCTTATCGCACGCGAAAAGGGCTACACCATCGACATGAAGGAGTTCGAGGTCGAGCTCGGCAAGCAGAAGGAGCGCGCCCGCAACGCCACCGCCAACTCCTTCGGCGACTGGACCGTCTATCACGATGGCGACAGGGTGGAATTCACCGGTTATGACAATACCGAGATTTCCGGCGCCCTCCTGCTCAAGCAGCGCACCGTAGTCCAGAAGAACAAGGAGATGCTCCAGCTGGTCTTCGACCGCACCCCGTTCTACGGCGAAATGGGCGGCGAGATCGGCGACACCGGCACCATCACGGCCGCCGACGGTGAAATCATAAAGATACTCAACACCGTCAAGGAAAACGAGCTCACGATCCACATCGCGGAGCACCTTCCTGCCGACTGCACCGGCCCCTTCACCCTCACGGTGGACGCCGCCCGCAGGCAGAAGATAGCCAACAACCACAGCTGCACCCACCTTATGCACAGGGCCCTGCGCGAGATCCTCGGCACCCACGTGGAGCAGAAGGGCTCGTTCGTGTCCGACAAGGGCTTCCGCTTCGACTTCTCCCATTTCGAGAAGCTCAGCGACGAGCAGGTGGCGGCGGTCGAAAAGAGGGTCAACGAGCTCATACGCAGCAACTTCCCGCTCTCCGAAAAGCGCGACGCCACCATGGCCGAGGCCCAGAGCCTCGGCGCAATGGCCCTCTTCGGGGAGAAGTACGGCGACCGCGTGCGCGTGGTCAAGTTTGGCCCCAGCGTGGAGCTCTGCGGCGGCTGCCATACCTCCGCGACCGGCAACATCGGCCTCTTCAAGATAGTGTCCGAGTCCGCAATCGCAGCCGGAGTGCGCCGTATCGAGGCCGTGACCGGCGAAGAGGCGGAGCAGATGGTGTTCGGAATGCAGAACCTGCTGAAGACCGCACGCTCGTTCTTCAACAACGTTCCCGACCTCGCCGGCGCCATCCAGAAGATGGTTGAAGACAACGCCACCTACAAGAAGCAGGCAGAGGAGTTTGCAAAGATGCAGGCCGCCGACCTGGCCCGCCGCCTGAGCTCGATGGCTGAAGATGTGAACGGCATCAAGCTTATAACCATCACCCCTTCGGTTTCCCTGAACGCCGATCCGGCCATGCTCCGCAACGCGGCCCTGGCCCTCCAGAAGCAGCTTAAGAACACGGCCCTCGTGGCCGCCTTCGAGGCCGCAGGCAAGCCCCAGCTTATGCTCATGTACTCCGACGACCTCGTGGCCGCTGGCCGCAATGCCGGCAAGGACATCCGCGAAGGCGCCCGCTTCATCCAGGGCGGCGGCGGCGGACAGCCCGGCCTCGCTACTGCGGGCGGCAAGGATGTTGCAGGCCTCAAGGACGCCTGCGAGGCCCTCGTGAAGGCCGCAACGGGAAAGTAAATACCTCTCCGGAATGAAGAAACTCGACCAGTTCACCCTCAAATCCTTTATCGGACCTTTCGTCGCGATATTGCTGGTCGTGGTCTTCATCCTGATGATGCAGTTCCTCTGGCTCTATATCGACGAACTCGTGGGCAAGGGCCTCGGCTTCGGCGTGATCATGGAGTTCATGATGTGGGGAGCCTGCACCATACTTCCGATGGCGCTCCCGCTGGCCGTACTGCTGTCGTCCATGATGGTGATAGGCCAGATGGGTGAAAACAAGGAACTTATGGCCATCAAGGCGGCGGGCATCTCGCTCGGCCGCCTGATTGCCCCGCTGATAGTGACGGCGGCTATAATCAGCGTCGGCGCCTTCTTTGTGGGCAACGACCTTGTGCCCAAGGCCTACAACGAGATCTTCACCCTCCGCGACGACATCACCCGTACCAAGGAAAGTATCAAAATCCCTTCCGGAACCTTCTATGAAGGCATCGAAGGCTATGTGCTCCGCGTGGAGGACCAGAACGACGAAACCGGTATGATGTACAAGGTGCAGGTCTATGACCATACGTCCCGCCGCGGCAACACCGCCATCATCATCGCCGATTCCGCCATACTGAAGATATCCAAGGCGAAGGACTACCTGACATTCAGCCTCTACAACGGCTCCAATTACCAGGAAACCAACGAGATGACCTATCGTGACACGTCCCTGGCGCTGAGCCGCGTGGACTTCGCCCGCGAGCAGCTGATCATCCCCCTGAAGAACTACTCCTTCGAGCATTCCGACTCCAGCCGTTTCGGCGACCAGGCCAAGTCGATGCGCCTCTCCCAGCTGGTCCACCAGAAGGACTCCCTGGACCAGCACAACGCCGACGCCTTCACCGGCCACTACACCAGGATGCGCACGCAGAGCACCTTCAGGGAGCTGAACCAGCTCGACACCGCCCGCCGCGGCGACCTCTCCACCATGTTTCAGTCGGACAAGATGTGGACCTGGGACAACTACGAGAGCATACGGGACGCTTATGAGAAGGCAGCTTCGGAATGTGAGCGCATGTCCGGCGACGTGCTGACCTACAACCACGACGTCTACCAGTCCACCTTCTACCTGCGCCGCACTGACGTGGAGCTCTTCAAGAAATTCGCCCAGGCCCTTGCCTGCTTCATACTCTTCTTCATCGGCGCCCCCATCGGAGCCATGATAAAGAAGGGCGGCATAGGCATGAGCGCCATCTTCTCCATGCTATTCTTCGTGATCTACTGGATAGTCCAGATCACGGGCGAGAAAATGGCCAAGGACGGCACCTGGATGGCTTTCCACGGCGTGTTCAGCCCTGCCTATGTGCTCGGCCCCATAGGGGCGTTCCTGACATACAAGGCCATCAAGGATGCCGAACTCTTCAATATGGACACCGTCAAGTCCAGATGGAGGAAACTGCTCAGCAAAGTGGTCGGATTCTTCCGCAAGCCGCGCATCGTCTACATGGGCACGCCCGAGTTTGCGGTCGGGCCGCTTGACGCCCTGGTGCGCAGGGGCTTCAAGATCGTGGGCGTGGTCACTGTCGCCGACAAGCCCAGCGGCCGCGGCCTGAAAATGAACGAAAGCGCCGTGAAGCAATACGCAGTGGAGCACGGCCTGCCCGTGCTGCAGCCGGTGAAGCTCCGGGATCCGGAGTTCCTCGCGCAGCTCGCTGCCCTGAAGGCCGACGTCTTCGTGGTCGTGGCCTTCCGCATGCTTCCGGAGGAGGTCTGGAAGATGCCGCGCCTCGGCACCTTCAACCTCCACGCCTCGCTCCTGCCGCAGTACAGGGGCGCCGCTCCTATCAACTGGGCCATCATCAACGGTGAGCGCCGCACCGGCGTGACCACCTTCATGATAGACCACAGCATCGACACCGGCGGCATCATCCTGCGCGACGAGTGCACCATCGAGGACAGCGACAACGCCGGAACCCTCCACGACAAGCTCATGGAAATGGGCAGCCGGCTGGTGTGCGACACCGCGGATCTCATCATCCAGCACAATGTGGAGCTGCGCGTCCAGCGCTCCTTCATCCAGGGCTCCGAAGAGCTGCGGCCCGCGCCGAAGCTCACGCGCGAGCTATGCCACATCGACTGGAGCCGCCCCGCCGGGGAGCTGCGCAACCTCGTGCGCGGCCTCTCGCCGTATCCTGCGGCATATACCGAGCTCGTGCCCGCACAGGGCGAGCGCCTGCAGCTGAAGGTCTATGAGGCCGAAGTAATCGCCCTTCCCGAGGGCGGTGCCGCTCCCGGCACCATACTGACCGACGGCAAGTCCTACCTCGCCGTGGCCGCTTCCGGCGGCGCACTGTCCATACGTGACCTCCAGCTCGGAGGCAAGAAGCGCATGGACGTCAAGGCCTTCCTCCTCGGCTTCCGCGAACCGCAGTCCTGGCACTGCGAATGAGCACCCAAAAGGATATACTCCTCGGGCGGCTCCGCGACGGCGAGCCGCTTTCGCGCGGCGACGGCTTCCGTCTCACGCTGATGCTGGCCGTGCCCGCCATCCTGGCGCAGCTGTCCAGCGTGCTGATGCAGTATATCGACTCCGCCATGGTGGGGCGCCTGGGTGCCAATCCTGCCGCCTCCATCGGCCTGGTGGCGTCCAGCACCTGGATTTTCAACGGTTTCGCAATGGCCGTGATGACGGGATTCACCGTTCAGGTGGCCCACGCATGCGGCGCCAAGGACTTCAAGAGGGCGCGCGCCATGCTGCGGCAGGGCATCTTCACCGTGCTGGCTTTCAGCACCTTGCTGGGCCTTGCCGGCATAGGCATCTCCGGGCCCCTGCCCCGCTGGCTCGGTGGCACCGAGGCCATCAACGCCGACGCCTCCGCCTACTTCCGCATCTTCTCCGGCTTCCTGCCGGTGGCCATGACCGGTTACGCCTCCAGCGCCATGCTGCAGGCCAGCGGGAACATGAAGGTGCCGAGCATCATGTACGTGTGTATGTGTGCGTTGGACGTGGTGTTCAACTACATTTTCATATATGTCTTCGGCCTTGGAGTCGAGGGTGCCGCCTGGGGTACAGGTGTCGCTGAAACGCTGACCACGCTGTATTCGTTGTGGTACGTGACGCACCGTTCCGCGGAGCTCAGGACGGTGGGGGAGAAGGGACGCTACATTCCGGAAGCCGCCACCCTGAAGAAGGCCTTCGGCATCACCGGACCGCTCTGGCTGCAGAACGTCGTCATGCGCGGAGCCTATGTGATGAGCACCCTCATCGTGGCGCCGCTTGGGGCCGTGAGCATAGCCGCCAACGCTTTCGCCATAACGGCGGAAAGCTTCTGCTACATGCCCGGTTACGGCCTGGAGGAGGCATCCACGACGCTGGTCGGCCAGAGCCTCGGGGCTGGCAGGCGCGACCTTGCCCGGCGTTTCGGGTGGACGACCATAGGGATGGCGATGGTGATGATGTCGCTGCTGGCGGTGCTTATGTACGCCTTCGCCCCGCAGATGATGGGCATCATGTCCACCGACCCTGAAGTGGTCACCCTGGGGGCCAGGGTGCTGCGTATCGAAGCGTTCGCGGAAGCGTTTTACGCCGCTTCCATAGTGGGCTTCGGGGTGTGCGCGGGCGCCGGAGAGACGCTGGTGCCGACAGTGCTGAATTTCGGCACTATGTGGATAGTGCGCATTGGTTTGGCATTGATTTTGACGCCGAAATATGGCCTCGTGGGCTATTGGATTGCCATGTGTGTGGAGCTCAGCCTCAGGGGAATACTCTTCCTGGTGTATGTTCGGAGCGGAAAATGGATGAGAAAGTGGCAATTCGTAAATAATTCGTAACTTTGTCCAAATGCGGCGGTTTGAATATAATCCAGAGACCCTCAGCTATGAGGAACAGCAGCTGACCGGCTGGCGCAGCGTGCTCTTGACCGTGGTTATCGCGGCGGGCGCGGTGGCCGTGGTGGCAGCGTTCTACTGGCTGTGGTTCGTAGCGCTCGGGAACGACCTTCCTAAAACGGTGCTGCTGAAGCGAAAGGTTGACCGGTGGCAGGCGGAGATGGGTGTGGTGCGCCACAAACTGGACGTGTACGAGAACACGCTCGCCGGCATCGAGGCCCGCGACAACGATGTCTACCGTTCGATTTTCGGCCTCGACGCCCTTGCCGACACGGCCCGGCGGGACACCGCGCTGAACGATATCCAGGCCCTGGATTACCGCATGGACGCTATTCAGCGGCGCATCGACCTCCGCATGTCGGGCCTAGGGGAGGTGGCGCTCGTGGCGAAGAAGGCAGGCGACATGGTCAGCTGCATACCCGCCGTGCCGCCGCTGCTGCCGAAGAAGGGGACCTACCACCTGTCTAGCCCCTTCGGCGTGCGCAGCGACCCGGTCTATGGCGGCTCCGCCCGCCACACCGGCCAGGATTTCGCCACCAAGATAGGCAATCCAGTCTATGCCACGGGCGACGGCTTGGTCGAGAAGGTTGACTTCAAGTACAGCGGCTACGGCAACGAAGTGGTCATAGACCATGGCTTCGGCTACAAGACGCGCTATGCGCACCTCAATACCATCGACGTGGGTGTGGGGCAGTCGCTCAAGCGAGGCGACAAGATAGGGGAAGTGGGCAAGTCCGGCAAGTCGACCGGCCCGCACCTCCACTATGAAGTGATATACAGGGGCAACGCCGTCAACCCCATGAGTTTCATGGATATGGATATGCCCGTGGACGAATACCGCGCCATGATAGGCAAGCGCAAACTGGAAAACAGCACCGGCAGCCGCCCTTCGACGGCGGCAATGGGCCGGAGGCAGAAACGGCAAGGCACGAATGGAAGGAAATAAAAATACTCAGGACCAGCGGAATCTCGTTATCCGCAAGGCCGGACGGGGCATCTCCCGGGCCGTGTGGAGGGCCGTGAAGTTCGTGCTGACAGTAGTATCCCTGACCGTGGTCGGCTACGTCATCTTCGCCCTGGTGTACAGCACCGACGAGGAGAAACGTCTCAAGGAGCAGATAGCCCTCTACGAGGAGATGTACCCGTCCCTGCCTCCAAAGCTCAACGAGTTAGGCGCCGACCTGGAACGCCTCTCCCGCAAGGACGACATCATCTACAAGGACATCTTCCATTCTGAGCCGCCCGCGGACGATCCGATGTCCACGCTGGGCATATTCTTCGGCAGCGACTCCATTCCCGATTCCAAGCTGGTTTTCTATACCGCCGGCAAGGCTGACAGGCTGATGGCTGAGGCGGCGGAGGTGGACAGCCTCTTCCGGAAGATAGTCGGGGCGCTGAAGGCCGACGGCTTCGTGATGCCGCCCATGGCCCTGCCTCTGGATAGCATAAGCTACACCCAGACCGGCGCTGGCACCGGCACCAAGATAAACCCGTTCTACACGACCAGCGCCCAGCACAACGGCGTGGATTTCATAGTGGCCCGCGGCACACCGGTCAGGGCCGCCGGGGACGGGGTGGTCGGCAGCGTACAGCAATCCCGCAAGGGCGATGGCAACACCGTGACCATCAAGCACAAAGGCGGCTACCGCACCCGCTATGCGCACCTGCAGGACATAAGGGTGGGCCCGGGCCAGAACGTGCGCAAGGGAAGCGTCATAGGCACCGCCGGAATGTCCGGAAATTCCTACGCCCCGCACCTTCATTACGAGGTATGGCGCGACTCCCTGCTGATGGACCCGCTGAACTTCATATTCGCTTCCGTGAGCCCGGAAGAGTATTCGAACATGGTCTTTGTGGCACAGCACACCAAGCAAACAATGGATTAACGATATGGAAAAGCTATTTTACTCAATCGGCGAAGCAGCCGAAGCAATCGGGGAATCAGTGTCCCTCGTGCGTTTCTGGACTAACTCCTACCCCCAGCTGATCAAGCCCCGGCGCACTGCCAAGGGCAACCGCCAGTACGACGCCTCCGACATCGAGACGCTCAAGCAGCTGCACTTCCTGGTCAAGGACAAGGGCCTTACCCTGGACGGCGCGGTGCGCAAGATCACGGGAGAAAAAGCGTCCGTGAGCAACTCCGTCAAGGCAATCGACTCATTAAAGACGATACGTGCGCAACTTATGGAAATCAAGAATTCCATATAAGAAAAATAATTCCTACCTTTGTCGTTCCCGAAAACAGATAATATAATATATGGCAACCACTACAAAGAAAACCAAGAAGATCGCCACTCCGATCGACGAGCGCGAGACTTTTGTCTCCCTGCAGAAGACTTTCGCAGACTCCGAGTCCAATACCGAGGAAAAACTTAAGATTCTCTACGACCTCCAGAACGCCGACAACGCCATCGAGAAGCTCGTCCAGCTCCGTGGCGAACTCCCTGCTGAAGTCGCCGCCCTCGAGTCCGACGTAGAGGCGTGCAACACCCGCATCGCCGACCTGGAGCGCATCATCTCCCAGTACAACGACAACATCGCCGCCATGAACGACGACATCGTCGGTCTCGACGCGGAGATCGAGAAATACCGCCAGCAGCTGGAGAAGATCTCCAACAGCCGTGAATTCGACTCCATCAACAAGGAACTTGAGAACCTCGGAATCCTCCGCAAGATCGACGAGAAGAAGATAGGGGAGTCCCGCGACGCCATCGCCGAGAACAAGGCGACCATCGAGCGAGTCAACGACAAGCTCGGCGTCCTCGACATCGACCTCGAAGCCAAGAGGGAAGAGCTCGCCCGCATCGTCGAATCCACCGCCAAGGAAGAGAAGGTGCTTGTCAAGACCCGCGACGACCTCGCCGCCAAGCTCGACGAGCGCACCCTCAGCGCCTACAACCGCATCCGTGCCAGCGTCCACAACCATCTCGCGGTAGTGACCGTCTTCAACGGCGACTCCTGCGGAGGATGCTTCAACACCATCACACCCCAGCGCCTCATTGACGTTGCTTCCGGCAAGAAGCTCGTCATTTGCGAGCACTGCGGCCGCATCATCGTCGCATCCCCTGAGGCAGCTGAATAATGGCTGAGACGACTTCCAGGACGCGCAAGAGAGCCCCACAGGCGAATCTTGACACTATAGGGCTTGAGATGGGCAACAAACCCCCTCAGGCTCTTGACGTCGAGGAAGCCGTGCTCGGAGCCATGCTCCTCGAGCCTTCCTGCGTGGACCAGGCCATGGAGGAGCTGACCGCATCCTGCTTCTACGACCAGAAGCACAGGATGATATTCGAGGCCATGACCTCCCTCGTGCTGGACCACACCTCCATCGACATCATCACGGTCAGCAACCGCCTCAAGGAGAAAGGCGACCTGGATACCGTCGGCGGCCCTGCAGTGCTTGCCGGCCTGTCCGAGAAGGTGGGCTCCGCCGCCCACATGGAGTATTACGTCAAGATACTCAAGCAGAAGACCATCCAGCGCGACCTGATTACTGCCTCCTACGACATCCTGCGCGACGCCTACGACGAGTCCGTCAATGTCGACGACCTGATCGACAAGGCCCAGACCAAGGTCTATGACGCCATCCAGAGCAACGTCCGCAAGGAAGTCCAGGACATCGGCAGCATCATCAACGACGCCATGGGCGACATCCAGGAGCAGCAGAACTCCGAGGGCCTGAGCGGCGTGCCGTCCGGATTCGTGAGCATAGACCGCATCACGAACGGCTGGCAGCGCTCCGACCTCATCATCCTCGCCGCCCGTCCGTCCGTGGGTAAGACTGCGTTCGCTCTCAACCTTGCGCGCAACGCCGCCGTCGACCACCACATGCCCGTGGCGGTGTTCTCGCTGGAAATGTCGTCCAAGCAGCTGGTCAAGCGTCTGATGACCAGCGAGTCAGGCCTCAGTGCCGACAAGATCAAGGGCAGCATCAAGCTGGAGCCGCACGAGTGGGAGCAGCTGGAGTTCAAGCTCCGCAACCTCTCCAAGGCTCCGTTCTACATCGACGACACGCCCGGCATGCAGATCATGGAGTTCCGCACCAAAGCCAAGAACCTCGTCAAGAACAAGGGCGTCCGCCTCATCGTAGTGGACTACCTGCAGCTTATGCAGGGTCCGCCCGAACTGAAGGCCATGCGCGAGCAGGAAGTCGCGGCCATTTCCCGCACCCTGAAGGCAACTGCCAAGGAACTCAATATCCCCATCATAGCGCTTTCCCAGCTGTCCCGCCAGGCCGTGACACGTGCCGGCAGCAGCGGAAAGCCCCTCCTGAGCGACCTGCGTGAATCCGGATCCATCGAACAGGATGCGGATATGGTCATATTCATCCACCGTCCCGACTATGTCGGCCTCAGCGACAACATCGAGGACAGGGAGAAGACCCAGATCATCATTGCCAAGCACCGTAACGGCGAGACCAGGGACATCGACATGATATTCAAGAGCGAGCAGATTCGCTTCATGGAGATGGACGAGGCCCTCGACGCTTTCGCGACCCGCGCCGTCAGTTCCCGTATGAACGACGACGTTCCCTTCGAGGGCGCGCCGGGTTACGGCGGATTCGGCCCCAACCCTGAATTCTGATGGAGGCCGTCACCCACAAAGGGCGTATCGTTGCCATCGACCCGGAGATTACCACGATAGAGATAATCGCCGAGTCGGCCTGTGCGTCCTGCCACGCCAAAGGAGTCTGCGGCCTGGGCGAGGAGAAGGTGAAGCAGGTGCAGGTGCGCACCGACGCCTGGCATCCCCGCCAGGTCGGCGACGAAGTGGAGGTGGTGCTGAAGAAAGCCATGGGCTACAAGGCCGTCTTCATCGCCTACGGAATGCCCCTGGTGGTGCTTTTCGTGGCGCTGATGGTGCTGAACGGCATCGGGGTGGGCGAACTCTGGTCAGGCCTCGGAGCCATAATCGCCGTGGCCGTGTGCTACCTCATTATCTTCCTGTTCCGCAATAAGATAAGTAAAGAATATACATTTTACCTGAAATGAGTAATACGATCATCTGGACCATCGTCATCCTGACCGTACTCGGACTCCTGCTTTCCCTCGTGCTCTTCTGGGTCGCGAGGAAATTCAGGGTCGAGGAAGATCCCAGGATAGACGAGATCGAGAAGACCCTGCCGGGCGCCAACTGCGGCGGCTGCGGCTTCGCGGGCTGCCGCGCTTTCGCCGATGCAGCCGTGAAGGCCGGTAATCTCGATGCGAATTATTGTCCCGTCGGAGGCAATGAGACCATGAAGAAGGTCGCCGCCATCCTCGGGTGCGAAATCCAGGAGGCTGCTCCGATGGTTGCCGTGGTGCGCTGCAACGGCAGCTGCGCCAACAGGCCGAAGACCAACGAGTACGGCGGCACGGCGTCCTGCAAGGTCAAGGCCGCCCTCTACAGCGGCGACACCGGATGCACCTTCGGGTGCCTGGGATGCGGCGACTGCGTTGCCGCCTGCCAGTTCGGCGCCCTGTCGATGGATCCCGCGACCGGCCTTCCCGTGGTGGACGAAAGCAAGTGCACCGCCTGCGGCAAGTGTGTCGCGTCGTGCCCCAAGCGCATCATAGAGCTGCGCAGGAAGGGCCCCCGCGGAATGCGCGAGTACGTGTCGTGCGTCAACAAGGACAAGGGTCCCGCCGCCCGCAAGGCATGCTCCGCTGCCTGCATCGGCTGCGGCCTCTGTGTCAAGACCTGCCAGCACGGCGCCATAACCGTTGAGGACAACGTGGCGTACATAGATTCCGAAAAGTGCAAGCTCTGCAGGGAGTGCGAGGCCGTGTGCCCGACCGGCGCCATCCACGGCGTGAACTTCCCGAAGGAACTGGACAAGGAAGCCGTCAAGAAACGCATAGCCGAGCGCAACGCCCGGGCCGCCGAGGCGGCTAAGGCTGCGGCAGCGGCGGAAAAGAAGGAGGACAACAATGGCTAAACTGACATTCTCCATCGGCGGCATACATCCCGCCGACAGCAAGGTCGCACGGGCCTGCAAGATCGAGACGCTGCCCCTTCCTCAGAAGGTGTATGTGTCCATGTCCCAGCATCTTGGAGCGCCAGCGAAGCCTATAGTCGAGGCCGGGGCTTCGGTCAAGGCCGGCCAGGTTATCGCCGAGCCTGGCGGATTCATTTCCGCTTATGTCCATTCTCCGGTTTCCGGCACAGTCAAGTCGGTCGGCCCCCGCAAGGACCTAGCCGGCTTCAACGTGATGCACGTGGAAATCGACGTCGAGGGTGACGAGTGGGCCGAAGGTATCGACCTCTCGCCCGAGCTCGTGACCGCCATCCCGGAAGACCGTGAGTTCATACTCGACCGCATCAAGATGAACGGTGTGGTCGGCCTTGGCGGCGCCACCTTCCCCACGCACGTGAAACTGAACCCGCCGCCTGGAAAGGTGGCCGACTGCCTGATCCTCAACGGCGCCGAGTGCGAGCCGTTCCTGACCAGCGACTTCCGCATCCTGCTGGAGCGCACCGACGAGATCGTCGTGGGAGCCGCCATCATGCAGAAGGTGCTCGGAGGCTGCCCCTGCGTGATCGGCATCGAAGAGAACAAGCCCGAGGCCATCGCCGCCGTGCGCGATTCCGTGAAGCGGCTGGCCTGTCCCGGTATCCGAGTCGAAGTGCTGAAGAAGCGCTATCCGCAGGGCGGTGAGAAGCAGCTCATCGACGCCGTGATGCACCGCCAGGTGAAGTCCGGCGGCCTGCCCATCGACGTGGGCGCCGTGGTGCAGAACGTCGCCACCTCGCTTGCCGTCTATGAGGCCGTGCAGAAGAACAAGCCTCTGGTGACCAACGTGCTGACCGTGACCGGTGACTGCCTGCCCGTTGGCAGTATGCACAACTACCTCTTCCGCATCGGCATGCCGCTGTCGTGGATTGCCGAGCAGGCCGGTGGCGTGCCGGAAGGCGCCGTGAAGATTATCAGCGGAGGTCCGATGATGGGCAAGGCGGTGGCAAATTTCGACGCCGCGACCGTCAAGGGCTCCTCTTCCATCCTCTATCTCGGCGACAGCACCCGCCGCAGGCCTGAGACGCCCTGCATACGCTGCGGACGCTGCTCCGACGCCTGCCCGATGGGTCTCGAACCCTTCCTGCTCAAGAAGCTCTACCAGTGCGGAGATACCGCCGGCCTGGAGCAGAATGCCGTCCAGGACTGCATTGAATGCGGCTGCTGCCAGTACAGCTGTCCCGCATGTGTCCCGCTCCTTGACAACATCCGTATGGCCAAGGCCCAGGTGATGGGCATCATAAGGGCCCGTAACGCCAAAAAGTAAGTTTATGGACAAAGTATTAGTATCACCCTCGCCGCATTTGCACGCAAAGGCCTCCACGAACTCCATCATGATGGACGTGGTCATAGCCCTGATGCCGGCGATCGTAGTCTCGATATTGTTCTACGGCTGGTCAGAGATCCTGGTGCTGGCCGTGGCGGCAGTCAGCTGCGTGGGCATTGAATACCTGATCGCACGCTTCCTGATGAAGCGTCCGGAGCTGTTCAGCGGCACTTCGGCCCTTGTGACCGGCCTGCTGCTGGCGATGAACCTGCCGTCCACCTCTCCCTGGTGGATAGTGGTTATAGGCGCCCTGGTAGCCATAGGCATCGCCAAGATGTCCTTCGGCGGCCTCGGACAGAACCTGTTCAATCCCGCCATCACGGCCCGCGTGTTCCTGCTCATTTCCTTCCCGGTGCAGATGACCAACTGGACCATGCCCAACGGCTTCATAAGCTACCCCGACGCCGTGTCGGGCGCAACGCCCCTCGGCCTCATCAAGGAGGGACTGAAGTCCGGCGAGTCCATACAGCAGGTCCTCGATGCCAACGGCTATGACTCAATGCTCATGGTGATCCGCGACATCGGCGGCTCGGCCGGCGAGATTTCCGCGCTGGCGCTGCTGCTCGGCTTCGGCTACCTGCTCGTGCGCAGAGTAGTCAAGCCCTGGATTACCCTCAGCATCCTGCTCACCATCGCCGCTATCGCCGGAGTGTTTCACGGCATCGACCCGGCCCACTTCACCGGCGTGAACTTCAACATTATGACCGGCGGCGTGATACTGGGTGCCTGCTTCATGGCCACGGACTACGTCACTTCGCCTATGAGCAACTGGGGCGGCGTGGTCTACGGCATAGGCATCGGTATCATAGTAATGATGATACGTTACTTCGGGTCCTATCCTGAAGGTATGTCGTTCGCTATCCTGATCATGAACTGCTTCGTGCCGCTCATCAACAGGGCGTTCCACCAGAAAAAATACGGGAGGGCATAGCTATGGCGGCAAAATCGAATCTTAAGAACATGGCTCTCAGCCTCACCCTCGTGTGCCTCGTGTGCTCGGCCATCCTTGGCTGCGTGTACGCCGTCACGAGCGACCCCATCAAGGAGGCAGAGCAGGCCAAGACCACTGCTTCCATCGCCCGCGTGCTTCCGGCTTTCGAGGGACAGCCTTCGCTGGAGAGCGTCAGCGTGGACGGTGTGGACTACAGTTATTACCGCGCTCCCGGCGCCGGCTACGCCGTGATTTCGTCGGTGGTCGGCTTCGGCGGCCCCCTGACCCTGATGGTCGGCATCGGTGAGGACGGCCTGGTGTATAACACCGTCGTGCTGTCGCACAGCGAGACCCCGGGCCTTGGTGCCAAGTGCACTTCCGATGAAGCTTTCATCGACCAGTTCAAGGGCTGGGATCCTGCTGCAAAGCAGCTTTCCGTGCGGAAAGACGGCGGCGAGGTAGATGCCATCACGGCTTCCACCATTACTTCGAGGGCTTATGCCAAGGCTGTGGCCCGGGCTTGTGAGGTTTATAAAAAACTGTCGGGAAATGAGTAAGTTCGGATTGATCACCAAGGGGCTTCTCAAGGAGAACCCTACTTTCGTGCTCGTGCTCGGCATGTGTCCGACGCTTGCCACGACCACTTCCGCAATGAACGGCCTCGAGATGGGCCTTGCGACTATGTTCGTGCTCATACTCAGCAACATAGTGATTTCATTGATTTCGCCGATGGTGCCCGATAAGGTGCACATTCCGGTGTATATCGTGGTCATTGCCACTTTCGTGACCGTGCTGCAGCTGCTGATGCAGGCTTTCGTGCCCGATGTGTATGAAACGCTCGGCCTGTTCATCCCGCTGATCGTGGTGAACTGCATCGTGCTCGGCCGCGCAGAGGCGTTCGCCTGCAAGAACAGCGTCGGGGATTCCGCGCTGGACGGCATCGGCATCGGCATCGGCTTTACGGTGTCGCTGACGGTCATCGGTATCGTGCGTGAGATTCTCGGCAGCGGTTCGGTGTTCGGGTGGAAGTTCATCGCCGGCGACGGCATCCTGGCTTTCGTGATGGCGCCGGGCGCCTTCCTTGTGCTGGGGTATTTGATGGTTTTGTTCAACAAATTGGCTAAGAGGTAGTTATGGCTGAGTATCTGCTTATTATCGTTTCTGCGATTTTCGTCAACAACATTGTGTTGGCGCAGTTCCTCGGGGTGTGCCCGTTCATGGGTGTCTCGAGCAAGCTTTCGACCGCTACGGGCATGTCCGGGGCCGTGTGCTTCGTGATCACGCTCGCTACCGTGGTGACCTACCTCATCAATAAGTACTTCCTCGTGCCGCTGGGGCTCACTTTCCTGCAGACCATCGCCTTCATCCTGGTGATTGCGGCGCTGGTGCAGATCGTGGAGATTGTGCTGAAGAAGATAAGCCCGTCGCTCTACCAGGCGCTGGGTATTTTCCTGCCGCTGATCACCACTAACTGCGCCGTGCTCGGCGTGGCTATCAATGTGGTCACCAAGCAGTTTACTTTCGGTGGGGGAGAGGCGCACCTGATGAACCTCGGTGAGGCGACGGTGTATGCTCTCGCGACTTCCCTGGGCTACGGCCTTGCGATGATTTTGTTCGCCGGACTGCGTGAGCAGATGGCGCAGAGCGACGTGCCGGAGTCCTTCAAGGGCCTCCCTATCGCCTTCATCACCGTCGGCATCATGGCCATGGCGTTCCTTGGTTTCTCCGGAATAGTATAATTTATGGCTTTCAGGATAGGACAGGGATATGATGTCCATCGCGTGGCGGAGGGGCTGCCGATGTGGCTCTGTGGGGTGCGGGTGCCGTCTGAGGTGGGCTTTGTGGCACACTCGGATGGCGACGTCGCCATCCATGCGCTGTGCGACGCCCTGCTCGGCGCGCTGGCGCTGGGTGACATAGGGCATCACTTCCCTGACACTTCCGATGAGTTTGCGGGCATCGACAGCAAGGTGCTGCTGCGCCGCGTAATGGAGATGGTCCGCGCCAGGGGCTGGAACCTCGTCAATGCCGACATCACCATAGCACTGCAGGCCCCGAAGATCGGCTTCCTGGTGCCTGAGATGCGCCGGTGCCTTGCTGAAGTGATGGCTGTGGACGTCGATTCAGTCAGCGTCAAGGCCACCACGACCGAGCGCCTCGGCTTCGTGGGAAGGGGAGAAGGATGTGAGGTCTGGGCCGTTGTGCTGCTCGGAAAATAGACTCCGCCTGTATAAAAGAAAAAAGTCGCCGCGAGGCGACTTTTTTGTTGAGATAGAAGGACTCGAACCCTCACTGACAGAGCCAGAATCTGTAGTGCTACCATTACACCATATCTCAATTGGACCGCAAAGATACAATTCTTTTACATATTTGCAAAATTTTTTTGTCGCGCCCCTCCCCGGTCGCCCCGCCCCCTTCCTCGTCCTCAGCCCCCTTCCCGTCCCTCCGCGACAGGATCGTCCGCCCCTCCACAATCCCGTCGCCATACGAAAACGGCTGCTGCACCCTCATCCGCCTCCGCGACAGGACTGTCCATACCCCCACAGTCCCGTCGCCATACGGAGCAGGCCGTAGCGCAGCCGATGGGGAAGGTCAGGAAGGGTTTTGGGGAAGGTGTAAAAAAAGTGGTGGGACCTTCCTCAGCGAAATGGCGGTGTACTGCGCTCTGGACCGAATCGGCTGGGGAAGGTGTCGACAACTTTCTGTGACCTTCCCCAAGAGGGCAAGAGACCTTCCCCACCCCCGGCTCTTTCGCGTCCGCTTTCTGGGGACCTTCCCCAGCGGACGCCACTAAGACCATTCAATGTCGATGCGCAGGATTTCCAAACTATTTTGTATATTTAAGGCATTACTGATCAATGATATGATGAAACAAAGAATCACCATTATTGGTTGCGGCAACATGGGTGGTGCCGTGGCAAAGGGCTTGAACCGTTTTCCGGAGGAATTTCTGCTCACTGTGACGACAGCTCATGCGGAAACGCTGGAAAAGATCGCAGCGCTTGGTATCCATACAACTTTGGACAACGTGTCTGCAGCTTCCGTAGCTGACGTGATAATACTTGGCGTGAAACCCTGGATGGTCCAGGGAGTCCTGGCACAAATTGCGCCGGTGCTTCCGGGTAAGGTCCTGCTGTCAATGGCTGCTGGTATCCCTTCGGAGCAGATGGCGGAGTGGCTGTCGCTAACTGGTGTGCGTGCTGCATACACAGTGATACCGAATCTGGCGGCCGAGATAGGGGAGAGCATGACGTTCGCGTCGCCGATTCTTGGAGATGCTGACGCGGTTGTTACTGAAGTATTCGACAGGCTTGGCAGGACGTTGATCGTGGATGAAAAACGGCTCCGGGCAGGGATGATGGTGGCATCATGCGGCACCGCGTTCGCCCTGCGTTATGCGCGGGCCGCAATGGAAGGGGGGATTCAACTTGGGCTGTATCCGCACGAGGCCAGGGAGGCCGTGTATCAGACAATGAAGGGAGCAGTAGAGATGGCTGCTTCTCGCGGAACACATCCTGAAGCGGAAATAGACAGAGTGACTACTCCCGGCGGCATCACAATTAAGGGTCTCAATGCCATGGAAGAGGCCGGCTTTTCTGCGGCTGTTATAGCAGGCCTGGTTATTTGATAACAAAAGCTAGATTGTTGCAACAATTCTGCGCACATTACTGGCTGGAAGCAGCCAGCGATAGGGTCATAGTGGCTGGCTCCTGGTTGTGGTAGCCGGGGTATAGGGCTTTGAGGGCCTTAAGGTCTTCAGGGCGGACGGTGCCGATGATGGTGTCGTAGCCGAAGGTCTCTTTGTCTTTGAGGCAGATTTCCAGCGAGCCGTATTTGTCGATGTGGATGTCGCCGGCCTTGTGGCGATAATGCGCCTTCGCATAGCATGGCGGGACTTTCTCCCGCAGCTGGGTCTGGAAGCCTTGGGTATCTTCGCTGATGAATATAAAGGTGTCGAGGCAGACGGGAAGGGTGACCGTCCGTCCCGCGAGCTGCCGTTTGAATGCCTGGCCGGCGCCTGTGTCTCTAATGTCGAAGAGAAAGTGGTTGCCGTCGACCGTGACCTTCAGGCGCTTGTCTTTAAGGTCTTCATAATTAGGCAGTTCGGTTGCGGCGAGGCATTCCTGGGTGCCTCGGTAGAGTTCGTGCCAGTCTTCCCAGTGCTGCGGGTTATCTTCGTAGTCCAGGGCTTTAGCTCCTTCGATTACGATACTTGCCGGAGAGTGGGTGTCGTTGGCCATGATGGGTATGCGTGCGGTCTCATACTCGCCGGAGATGACGCCGTAGCAATACTCCCAGCCGTCAATCAGGGCCCGGTAGCGGTACTGTTTCCAGTCTTCTCCGGGCTCGAACTTGGTCTTGGGCACGTATTCGTACGTGAGGTCGATCGTCAGCGTCGTGCCTTCCTGGGGGATAACGTCCGCTATTCCCTCCGGAACCTTGATCTCATCAGCAGCCACGTCAAAGTATTCCACCCACCCCCAGCAGCCGCTGAGGAGCAGGAGCACCAAGCAGCCGACCGGCAGTTTAATGATATGACGTACGGGCCTCACGTAACTTAAATGACGTTAATGGTGTTATCTTGCGTTAGCGGAACTGTCCTAGTACCCGGAGGTGTCCACCTTCTCGGTGCGCAGGAGCTTGTACCCGGCGCTGTAGACATCCGCGAGGCCGTCGGAACGGAGCATTGAGAACTCTTCACCGTCGGTGGCAGACCAGAGTTCGACGTATTTGAACGGGACGACCTGCTTGCCGTCAAGTGTGATGACTCCGAATGTCTGCAGGTTGTCTTTCGATGCTATCAGGCCGAAGTTGAAGGGGCACAGGCTTGTGTATTCAAACGGGACACGTACACGGCCGTCGTACCCGCAAGCGCCGACGATTTCTGAGCCATTCTTGCCCGGGCGATAGAGGATTATTAGGTCTATGTCTTCGTAATTGCCGCGAATATCGTTGTATTCCGGCTTGATGACGACCTTGCCGGACTTGTCAATGGCTCCCCAGGTGTACACGCTGGACTCAGGGACGTCCGCCTGGAAGAAAGAGCCGCTGCCGGCCTCGCCGTAGCGGGGAGCAGAAGTCACTGCATACAGGCCGTTTCCGAGGTCCCTGTAGCCGGTGTATGCCTTCCTGCCCACGGAAATGGCGAGGACATCCTTAAGCAGGGCCTTGACGTCCATGGAGTAAGAGGTGAGTTCGGGATTCGTCGCATCGGCATACTGCTGCTTGACCGCTTCAATGGCCTTGATCTGCTCCTCGAGCATCTCCTTCATCTCCGGGTGCTCCTTTGCAGTCTTCCGGAGGTTCTCTATGGTTGCGTCTGCCTCCCTGGATGTCTCCGGGACAATGCGGTTGAGCGTCATCTGCGAGAATTCCTGGGAAAAAGCGTTGAGGCGATCGTACACGTCCATGTGCTCCTGAAGCACGTCATCGTTGATCAGTACGAACTGCTTGAGGGTATGGCTGGCGTCTTTCCCGCCGGTGGCTTCCATATTGAGCGCGGAGATTTCGAGCCATTGCTGTTCCTGGGCGAAAGATGCCGTGCCGGCAAAAAGCAGGGCGGCGAGGATCGGAAGAATCTTTTTCATATATCAGTCTGATACGTTTCACGGCAAATATAACAATTTCCCGTGTAATCCGTGCGGACTGTTTGCTGCAGTCCCTTTTTTTCGGTATCTTTGCCTCACTGACCAAACACTGAATTATATAAGTTCCTTTATGAGAAAGTTTATCAACATCCTTTTTGCCGCCTCAATACTGATGCTCGCAGCCTGCGGCAACAACCCCAAGGGCGGAAAGACGACCGGCGCCGATGAGGCCCAGGCCGAAGCTGATTCACTCGTAAAAGTTGAAAAAGCAATGAAGACAATGGAAAAAATCGCAGCGATGCCCGAGGAGCCTGTATTCGATATCGTGACCAGCCTCGGCACAATCAAGGTTCGCCTCTACGCCGACACCCCCAAACACCGTGAGAATTTCGCCAGGCTGGCGTTCGAAGGCTTCTTCGACGGCCTCCAGTTCCACCGTATCATCAAGAACTTCATGATCCAGGGAGGAGACCCCCTGACCAAGGATCCCAACCGGGTGGCGGAATACGGCACCGGCGGTCCCGGCTACCAGATCGAGGCCGAGATTATGCCCAACCACCACCACAAGAAAGGCGCCCTCGCAGCCGCCCGCAAGGGTGACATCGCCAACCCGATGAAGGAATCCAGCGGCTCCCAGTTCTACATCGTCCAGAGCGAAGAAGGCTGCCGGCACCTCGACGGCGAGTACACCATCTTCGGTGAAACCATCGACGGATTCAACGTCATCGACAACATCGCCGCCGTCCAGACCAACGCCCGCGGCCTCCCGGACAACCCGATTTACATTTTTAACGTAAAATATGACGAAGAATTAAACTAACCCGCAAAGTTTGGCACAGGCTTTGCAATAGATTTTAACCGAATAGTTTTTTCATAGGTTAAATTTTAGGTTAGAATTGCAAGCACCCCGCGTCGAGAGATGCGGGGTGTGTTGTTTTGGCGCGGTAATATAGGTATACTTGCAAATCCAGTCAAAAACCGATATCTTTGTGAATCAACACTAAAGCATCATGGAAAAACGTCTGCATTATGTCCGACCAGAATCCGAATTTGAGTTGGATTATTGTCTCTTGGAATTAGTATGTGAGAGTCCCGGCGAGGGCGAACTCGAAGGGATTAGCGAAGAAGACTGGGTTGTTTAACTGATTTGCCGTATGAAAAGCTATAAATATATTTCTATAGCAGCCCTGGTCGTATTGGCAGCAGGCTGCAGTGACTTAAAAGAGTCGCC
>JAILIM010000041.1 GCA_024695285.1 Bacteroidales bacterium | reverse complement strand
AGCGGGCCTATACTGGTCTTCTGACCTAGCTACGAGCTACCCGCTCAACGCGTGCCGCACGTACTGCGATCAATACCTTGGTAACTATCTCAAATGTGGAGACGGCGTCTCCCGCAACTATGGGTTATCAGTCCGTCCCGTCTCAGAATAACCGTGCAAACCGAGAGGAGTCTGCAAGCAAGAAAGAATATGTAAGGGCCCACTGGCGCCATATTTAGGCGCTATAAGCCCGATTGACCAGATTCTTTCTGGTGCTTCCCCTGCCATCCGTGTTGAGGCAACAAGCCTCCCTGAGGTCGACAAATCTGTCGGCCTCTTGTATTATTCGCCGGCATAGGATTGCCAACGCCGTGAGTTGCAACTGCCTGATCATCAGAAATATCCATATTCCCGATTGTCCCGTTTGGAGCAATCGGGTTTTTATAAAGGGCTATCGGTCAGGGACTTTCATCTCACGGTTATCGAAAGAGAATCGGAGCTGTGACGAGTTGCGGCTTCTTGTTGAGTTCGATGACGGCTTGAGGGTCATATATGACGTCAAGGACGATATTCTGACATTACCCGAGTACCGTGTCCTTGAGTCAGAGTATGGCCTGTTCAGAATGCCCGCCTTGACTCCTCGCGCACATGTATATATTGGAGTGACAGAGTTGATTTAGCATCCGACACAATACGGGAATACGGTATTCCCGACGAGTAATTCATCCTGCACATGCTTTTCCGGGACCCGCCACCGCGAGTCCCGGAATTTTTTATTCCAGGTGCTTGTCAGTTCAAATAATCGTCGTATATTTGCAGTGGAATCGTCACGGGGAAATCGGAAAGGGTTGACAACCCTCTTAAGTTTTACTTAATACGAGCCCCTTAGAAAAGTCGCAGCCTAGGCGGCTTTTATTTTTTATCCGCCACTGATATAGAAGAGTTCGATAAAAAACCGAGGGGATAGAGCAGAGTGCCTTGTGGCACGGCAAAAGCCTATTCTACTTCAGATACCGCTAATACCCTCGATAGTGGCTCTTTACCTTCTCAATCTTGCCATGTCGGCGTCGTTTGTACGACCGTACCTTGACAAGCTTCAAAACCTTCACTCCAACGGAGATTTGAATCAGCATCTGGTGTCTTCTCATGTCGATGTATGTTAATAAGGATGTGTGAGAGAAGAATCGAGGCTTACATTCAGTACCCCCCCTCGGTTAAGGGCCTATTTAAAAAAGAAACAGACATCCATTTAGCGGATAGATGTCTGTAACATTGTTTCCCATTAACATGAGAACACATCGACAGTGCAAAGGTAATCAAATAAAATCTTCCTGCAATAGTTTACGGGTATTATTTGATTCAGCGCAGAGCTGATTTATTGTTTGTTATGTGAGATGCAATTGTCTGATAATCAAAAATATCTACATTCCCGATTGCCCCGTCCGGAGCAATCTGGTTTAAATAGATAGCTATCGGTCAGGGGATTACATTTCACGGACCGGAAGAGAATCGGAGCTGCGAAGGATAGGAAGAAAGCATGTGCCTCTCCACACTAGAGTGCCAGAGTCCGGTGACTGGAGGCGGGAACCATGATTCCGTGTTTGCTATTTGAAGAAAAAAACATTATTTTTGAAATTTGTAACGAAACTAATTATAAATCAATAAAAACAATGAGTAAAATGTTGTCAAAAGAGGTATACGTCAAGCCGCTGGCGTGTGCCTGCGAGGCTGATTATGAGCAGTTCATCGCTGCAAGCGGCGATCTGCGTGACATGGATGTGAAATCCATCTACGATGAAGGTTTTTAGTGGGAGGAACGTAGTATGAAAAAGATCTTATCCATTTCCTGCGGCATTCTCGCCCTCTTCGCCGTCTCCTGCAACAAGGCCGTCACCGATGTGCCCGCCACCCCTGCTGCCGGAGAGAAAATCACCATCAGCGCGACCCTTAGCGATATCCAGACCAAGGTCAGCTTCGGCGTCGGCTATGACGCCGGCAACAAGCCCACTGGCACCGTGGCCCTTGCCTGGGCCGACGGCGACGCCATCCGCGTCTATGACCACTCCGACAGGACCAAATACGAAGACTTCACTCTCGACCCCGCCAGCGTGGGCCAGAAGAAAGGCATCTTCACCGGCACGGCCATCACGGCCTCTGCCTACGACGTGGAAGTGATCAACGCCGCCTTCGACTATGCAGCCCAGACCCAGCCCTCCGACGGCGAAACCTCTGGCCTAAAGTATCTGGCAAGTGCAAGCAACATAGCAAGTTACGATTCCATCGACTTCACCGACTGCTCCAGCGTCCTGGCCATCACCGCCAAGATGCCCTCCACGGAGGTCGCGGCTGCAATCAAGTCCGTGGAAATCGCTGCGAGCGAAGCCATCTTCAACGGCGGCAAGACCCTGGCCATCACCTTCGATGCAGCCGGGGACGCCGGTGCAGACGGCATCCTGCATTTCTTCGCAACCCTCCCTTCGGGCGGACAGGCAATTGCTGCCGGCACTTCTCTTCTCGTGCGTTTCAATGCCCCCGAAACGGCCCACACCGTATACACCCGCTACATTGAGCTGCCTGCGGACAGCTTCTCCGACGGAGCGTTCAACGCTATCAGCATCAACGCCTCCAAGTCCGACAAGCACGCCGGCCTCACCTCCTGCGACGGCACTTCCGAGGCCAAGGCATACCTCATCGGCGACAAGTACCAGCTTCAGGCAGTTGACGGCTTTATGGTCGACGACGCCACCACCTATTTCAAGATGATTGACGACATCGATATGGCCGGCGAGACCTGGACCCACCTCAATGCCGGCTCCGGTTATAAGAGACTGGTCGATTTCGACGGCAACGGCAAGACCATCAGCAACCTCAGCAAGAACCTGTTTTATGTGTTCAAGGGCTCAATCCGGGACCTTACGCTGGACCATTCCACCGTTACCGGCAGGGGCATCTTTGCCGAGTATATCCAGGGGACAGGCCATAAGATTACTAACGTGAATATCACCAACGGATCCGTGAACAGCACAAGCTCCAATGTCGGCGGTATGATAGGACGTATCAACAGCGGCACCGCAGGCACTGCCACCGTAACCATCACTGGCTGCACCGTTTCCGGCACCAACGTGACGGGCGCAGGCATTGTAGGCGGCGTGATTGGTTTCCCGGAAGCTATGGTCGTCGTGTCCGGTTGTAAGTACACCGGCGGCACCGTCACGGCCAGCGACCGTTATGTCGGCGGTTTCGCGGGCTCGATGGGAAACGACTTCTCCACATTCACCGATTGCCAGGTTGAGGATGCCACCATCAATGTCAATTGCACGAATGACGCCCGTGGCGGCGGTTTCGCCGGAATGGTGCAGGACAAAGTTGTCATCAGCGGATGCACGGTCGGTACACCTTCCGCCAAGGTCGTCATCAATACTAAAGAACCCACGAAGACGGATGATAAATTCAATGTCATCAACACTGGCGGTTTCACCGGGGTCTGCTACGGCAAGATCACGAAGAACGGAGACGTCCGCAGCAAGGCCTACGTCAAGATTACTTCCACCAACACCCAGGGCACTCCCCTCAAGCTCGGTGGCTTCGTGGGTTATCACTCCGGTACTATTGAGTACTGCGATGCCATCGTGGATATGACCAGCCTTAAGGGCCAGCATATCGGTGGTTTTGCCGGCTATGTGGTTCCTGGCGAAGGGGTCAGATATGCCAAGATTGACAATTGTACTGCAGAAGGCGATGTCTCCGGCAACAATTTCACCGCTGGTTTTGCAGCTTTTGTGGAGGGTAAGGTGGAAGAAGTTGTCCCTGTGATATCCAATTGTACCGCAAGCGGCACCGTCCTGGGACAGAGCGGATGCGGCGGTTTCACAGGACAGACCAATACCGGAGTCTTTGCCAATTGTTCCACGTCAGCCGTATGCACCTACACTGGCAGCAACAACGGCGGTTTCGCAGGATGGATCTGCGGCGGCACCCTGACAGGCTGTTCTTCTTCCGGAGACGTGACTGCGAACGGAGGAGGCACGTACGCAGGCTTCTGCGGACTTATCACTAACGGTGGCACGGCAACAATTGACAAGTGCTCCACAAGCAGCAAGGTCACGAACAAAAAGGGTGATTACAGCGGCGGTTTCATAGGCGCAATCAACAACGGAACCGCAACTATTACCCGCTGTTTCGCAACCGGTGACATATACTCCGACAAGCGTTATGTTGCTTCTTTCATCGGAAACATACATCACGCGACCAACACCATAAAAGTGGTCATAGAGAACTGCTATGCTACAGGTAATATAGTCGGCTCGAACTATATCCGCGGCGGTTTTATCGGACAGATTTCCACAGTGACTTCCGCCCGCATTTCCAACTGCTACGCTTCAGGAGCCGTGGTCGGTTCGTTCAGGCTGGGCGGCTTTATCAGTATCATTGGTACGGCCACTCCTGTAGTCGAGCGCTGCGTCGCCTGGAACAGCGAGGTCACGGCGAGCGACTGTTCAACCAGTAAATGGAGCTCCGGAGCCGTGGTCGCCACCGCCCATCCCAATTGCCATTTGACGGACAATTATCGTAAGCCCGGATTGAATCTCACCGCCTGGTGGGTACCGGACAGCGGTTATAGTCATCCTGATGTTGACGGTACGACTCATCCGCTGGTGCGCCGGAATGCAGATAATTCCGATATGGAAGATCCAACTACTCTAACAGCTTTCAACAGTAGTGACGGCCAGGCCTGCAGGTGGGCTTACCAAGGTAAGGTTGAAGCAGGCAAGACCCTTTCCCAGCTCGCTTCCGCCACGCTCGGCTGGGACAGCGCCATCTGGGATTTCAGCGGCGAGCTCCCCAAATTGAAATAACATACTTTAAACCACATACAGGATGAAATCCAAGTATTATGCTCCTCTCAGCGAGGAGGTGAGAGTGGCTCTTGAGAGCCTTCTGGCACAGTCTCCGGACGGCAGTCTGGAAGACATGCCTTCAGATCTTGTGTTTGAAAACTAAACGGCCGAAGATTATGAAAAAGATTATCAGTATTTTCGTCCCGGCCGTTGCCGCGATGATTCTTGCCGCTTCCTGCAACAAGATTCAGGAGACCCCTGCCCAGCCTGCTGCCGGCGAGCAGATCACTATCAAGGCTTCAATCCCCGAGGCCACCAAGGTGGAGTACGAAGCCAACACCGAGAACGACAACCTCCACCTCAAGTGGACGGACGACGACGTGCTTCGCGTCATCTCCGGCAGCGAGTCCCAGGAGTTCTACATCAAGGACGGCTACACCGACCACGAAGCCGAATTCACCGGCACCGCCGTCTCCGGCTCTTCCTTCTCCATCCTCTATCCCGGCGATGAATTCAGCACCGTGGACGAGGCGATTGCCTACAATTATGAAAACCAGGTGCAGAGCGGCAACGGCAACACCGACCATCTGCGCTACATCGCCTGCCTGCAGGGAGTGGACACCTACGAGAACTTCACCTTCTCCGAAGAGTGGGCCACCGCCCACGGCGGCTCCCTCCTGGTGCCCGCGATCGTGAAGATAATCGCCACCATGCCCGCCGGCGTGACCACGCTTTCCAAGGCCGAAATGTCCTGCTCACTGGGCAAGTTCTCCATAGGCCTGAAGAATGTTGACGTGTCGGCCTCTTCCCAGGTCCTGACCGCTTATGCGATGCTTCCCTGGGGCGGCGCAGGCCTTCCCGGCGGCGAGCCCGTCACCCTTTCCATCACCGACGGCATAGGGGACATCTACAGCACCACCTTCACCCTTGCCGCCACTACGCCCCTCAAGCAGGGCCGCGTGAGCGTGTTCAAGTTCACCAAGGGCATCGAGAAGCATCTCTTTGCAGGCGGTGACGGCACCCAGGCGAATCCCTACCTGATCGCTACTGCCCAGCAGCTGGTGAATATGCATGAGGTCATGGAAGATGGCAAGACCATCTATTTCGAGCTTGCCGACGACATCGACATGACCGGCAAGGACTGGACCGCCCTCAATCCTTCCAACGGTTATCTCAAGGCGATGTACTTCGACGGAAAGGGCCACACCATCAGCAAACTGACCGTCGGACACTCGGTCGGTTATCCCAGCTTCGCCGGCGTGCTCAACGGCACCATCTGCAACGTGATCTTCGACAAGGCCAGCATCGATGCAGGCAACAACAATACCGGCGTCGTGGCGGGTTACATCGGCACCGGCTCCGGAGATTCCATGATAGTCGGACATTGCGAAGGCGTGACCGTGAGCAACTCTTCGATTGTCGCTACCGCCACTTCGAAAAATAGGAACACCGGTGGTTTTGCCGGCGTACTTGGTTCGGAGGCCTCCACCATCACCAACTGCCACGTGACGGGCACTAATTCCTTCAAGCAGACAGCCACAGAATATAACGGTTGCTCCGTGGCTGCATTTATCGGCAACGTGAACGCCGCAGGCACCATAGATGGTTGCACGGCAAAGGGCAATATCGAGAACCCCGGCAGTTACTACACCGCCGGCTTTATCGGCCAGATTGGATCCGCGGTGCCTGCCCAGATCCGTAACTGCGCATATCTCGGAGGCACGATTACGTCCGAAAGAAACTCCGTCAAGAACTCTCCTGTGGCCGGTTTCATCGGAAGGGTCACTACCGATGCCAATGCCCTGTTCGAGAACTGCTATGTGGACGGAGCCGAAATCACCGCCGTCTCTTGCGGCCGTCTCGGAGGCTTCCTCGGCGATTCAGGAAGTGGGAAGACTACCTACAGGAATTGTTACGTGAAAAATACTTCCATTTCCGGAGCGCAGCACTGCGGCGGTTTCGCCGGTGTGTTCTACACCGTGGCCGACAAGTGCTATGTCGACCAGACCGTCAGCCTCACTGCCAATGACATCAATGTCGGCGGATTCGTCGGATACCTCCAGAAGGCCACCGTCACCAACTGCTATACCAAGGCCATAGTGACTGGCGGTGCTGTCAACAACATTGGCGGCTTTGCCGGCAACTGTCTGGACAACAACACGGTACAATACTGCTACACCAGTGCTCTGGTCAGCGGGGAAGGTTCCGCTGTCGGCGCATTCGCGGGTCTTGCGGGAGACGGCTATGACGAGGCCAACGCTACCGTGGTCAACAAGTGCATCGCCTGGAACGGCTCATTGCCTTTCTATGGCGCAGTGAGTTCAAAGGTTGTCGATGAGAGTACGGTCTACGTGGATGTCTCCAAGTACACCGACAACTACATCGGAAACTCCGGCACCATCTCCTCGCAGGCCGCGGCCCTTGGCTGGGACGGCTCTGTCTGGGATCTCTCCGCTGCCGAGCCCAAACTCAAGTAGTTTTCCATGCCGTTTCATAATAGGCGCCGCTCCTGCAAAGGGACGACGCCTATTATGGCAAAACAGCGCTGAAAGCTGCATATTTGTGCTATATGAAAAACAAGTGGATTATTTGCCTTGCTGCTCTTGCAGCGATTTCCTGCACGAAGCCGGAATCTGAAGACGGACCCTCGCGGTCTGTCAGTATCAGCGCAATCCTTTCAGACGCTATCACGAAGGTGGCGTTCACCCCAGGAGAAAAGGACGGGAAGCCATACATGAGCCTTGCCTGGGCGGAAGGAGACATGCTGCGCGTCTATGACCACGAAGACCACAGCCAATTCAGCGATTTCGTGCTGGACGCCTCATGCATAGGCAAGAAGCAAGGCAGTTTCAGCGGCCTGCAGATCACCGCCGCATCCTACGACGTGGCGGTCCTGAACGCCTCGGTCAACTATTCCGAACAGACCCAGCCCAGGGACGGCGATGCCGGTGACCTGAAATACATAGCGTCTGCCGAAAACATCCCCGGCTACTCGACCGTGACCTTTACCGACATCTCCAGCGTGCTGCGCATCCAGGCGAAGCTCCCTTCGTCCGAAGCCGTTGCTTCCGTCGCTTCCGTGGATATCACCGCCAGCGAGCCCATTTTCCACAACGGCGGCAAGTCGCTGACCATCAACCTGTCTGCGAAACTCGACGAAGGCGCGGACTCCATCCTGGACCTCTATGCCTACCTTCCCTCCGGAAGTCAGGCCATACCCGCAGGCACGGCGATGCTGGTGCATTTCAACGCCCCCGGCACGGCCCACACCGTGTATTCACGCTATTTCTTCCTTCCCGCCGGCTCCTTCGATTCCGGCAAGCTCCACGTAATAAGGCTGGACTGCCGGAATACGGACCGTTATGCCGGTGCCGCCGACAACGGCAGCGCATCCGCCCCATACCTCATCGCCGACAAATACCAGATGCAGGCCATGCCCGGCCTGCTGGCGGCAGGTGAGAAGAAGCACTTCAAGATGGTTGCCGATGTGGACATGGAGGGCGCCGCATGGACGCCAGTGGATGCCAGGAGCGCCTATGTCTGCCTGGATGGAGGCGGCAAGACGCTAAGCGGCTTCACCGTGGCTGGCGGCACCGATCCGGCCGGCCTCTTCTCCACCCTGAACGGCCAGGTGAAGGACCTTACAATCGCCCGGGCCAGCGTCACCGCCACCACCGGAGCCTCAGGCATCCTTGCCGGCGACCTCGGCAACGGCGGCAGTGAGGCGGCCGAAGTGGAGAGGGTCACAATCACCGGCTGCCACGTGGGCGGCAGCGGTTTCAACGGCGTGGGCGGCATCCTCGCCGGCAATATCAGGAAGGCCGGCACCTCCGTCAAGGACGTGGTCGTGTCCGGCAGCGACGTCACTTCCCAAAACAACTATGTGGGCGGCCTGATCGGATACGTGCGCTTTGCATCGGATATCCGGGGCTGCCGCGTGTCGGGCTGCTCCGTCAGCGGTAAAGACATTTCCGGCGGCATGTTCGGCAGCCTCGGCACTGCCTCGCAGGCTCCCGGCTGCACCCTGTGTTTCGTGGACAACACCACCGTCCACGGCTCATACCGCAGGGTCGGCGGCATCGCCGGCTGGCATCAGGCCGGCACTATTTCGGCCTGTGGAGTGGAGCAGGACGTGACCGTCACATCTCCCAGCTACGACGTGGGCGGCATTACCGGCATACAGGATGCCGCAGCAACTGTGGTGAATTCCTACTCCCGTGCCGATATGTCCGGTTCCGACAACGTGGGCGGCCTGGTGGGCAGGTTGTCCGGCTCCCTGCGTAATTGTTACGCTTCCGGCACGCCTTCTACTTCCGGCGATGCCGGCGGCCTCGTGGGCGCCGTCAATTCCGGTGCCACCGTGGCCAGGTGCGTGTCTTGGAACCCGGACCTGCCCCTGTGCGGTTCGAACAGCGGCAGTGTGAGCGACTGCTACGCCAAGGCGGCATCCGAGAGCGGCAGCGTCTCTTCCCATGCGCAGGAGGCTCCCCGCAGCTGGCCCTCGGACGTGTGGGATTTCAGCACCCCGTTCCCCGTGATTATAGGCGCCGGCAGCTCCGGGGGAGATGAACCTGCGCAGACCTGCGCCTACCACCTGATTCCGTATCCTGCGTCCCTCACTCCCGGCAGCGGCAGCTTCAGTCTCTACGGGACGGCGGTCCGTTTCGACACTTCCTTCGGGGGTGACGGAGATGATGTTGCCGGCCTGATTGCTTCAAGGATGGGCACGACGGTGGAAAGCACGTCCGGCAGCGGCGGGGCGGGCGGTATCAATATATTGAAAGACAGCACTTTGGGCGAGGAAGCCTACAAGCTCGACGTGTCGTCCGACAGGGTGGTCATCCGGGCTTCTGGCCGCACGGGCGTTTTTTACGCCTGGCAGACGCTCAGGCAGCTGATGCCATCCGCCGTATATGGTTCCGCCGCCGTCGCGCCCGACTGGACCGTGCCCTGCCTGTCCATAGAAGACGCCCCCAGGTTCGTCTGGCGCGGCCTGCACCTGGACGTGTCCCGCCATTTCTTCCCGGTGGATGAAATCAAGGAGTACCTGGATATCATGGCCATCTACAAGCTCAACCGCTTCCATTGGCATCTCACGGACGACCAGGGGTGGAGGATTGAGATAGAAGGCGACGACGCCCTGACAAGGCTGGGCGCCTACCGTGGCCAGAATCCCATACTGTATCCGGGCTGGAACCGGGACAACGGCTTCTACACCCGGGAGCAGATAGCTGAAATAGTGGCCTACGCCCATGAGCGCTGCATTATAGTGGTGCCCGAAGTTGACCTTCCGGGTCATGCGGCCGCGATACTCAATGCGCACAACGAGCTTGCCTGCACTACGCACGGCAGCTTCGGGGATTTCGGGGTGTGGACCAAGACGGGCATCAACAGGGACCTGCTTTGCGTGGCAAAGGCAACTACGGGCGAGACTGCAGCCGTGCTCGACAACATAGTCCGGCAGCTGGCCCGGATGTTCCCTGATTCGGAGTATCTCCACTTCGGCGGAGACGAGACCCGCGCAGGAGCAAGTTACACCACGACATGGGACGGCTGTGAAGACTGCAATGCCCTGATTCAGAGCCTTGGTCTCCAGACCGACGGAAGCGTCACGAAAAAGATGCGCCTGCAGTACCACTTCACCAAGTACCTGTGCGGACTTGCCGCCAAGTACGGCAAGAAAGTGATAGGATGGCAGGAAGTCTGGACCGACATCCGCAACCACTCCGATTTCAACCCTTCCGACCTTCCCGGCCTCTGCGTGGAATCATGGACGCAGGCCGGCCACGGCCTCAACGCAGTTAAGGCGGGCCTTTGCGGCATCGTGGCTCCCAGCTACTCCCACTACCTGTCCTATGGCCAGGATCCGGCGGGAGATGCCGGCAGCAACGTGCTGATGAATGAATGCTACACACTCACGCTCAACGGCAGCACCGGGCTCACGGCGGAGCAGGAGTCCCGCTTCCTGGGCACCGAGGCCTGCATGTGGACCGAGAGCGTCTCTTCGCTGAGCGAGCTGGAGTTCAGGCTCCTGCCGCGCCTTGGCTCCATCAGCGAGGTGGCGTGGACTCCGCAGTCCCGGAAAGACTATGCACGCTTTAAGGAATCCGTGGTTTCCAAGCACTTCGGCATCTACGATGTCCTGGGCTACAACTACAGGAGCACCGTGGATTTCTAGGAAGCGGCCGGGTGCAAAAGAGAAATGCTTTCGGCTCTTTGGATAGAATAGGATTTTTCGTAATTTTGAAAAATAAAGGACTCCTTATGACAACCAGGCACTTCCTCCTATCCATAATTCTTTCTGCAGCAGCGGCTTTCAGCCTACCGGCAGCAGATAATTCATACAAGCCCCAATCCCCGGCGGAAGCCGTGCGGATGGACCCGCTGAAGGCCGGGGGCGTCTACTACGTGTATGACAGTTCGGCCCTGCCTGCTCCTACGGCGCCGCCCGCCGGCTATAAGCCGTTTTATATCAGCCATTTCGGACGGCACGGAGCGCGCTGGTGCTTCAGCGAATACGATTCGCTGTATGTATGGCTCTCCAAAGCGGCAAAGGCGGAAGTGCTGACCCGGGCCGGCCGGGAACTGCTTTCCCGTTACGAACCATTCTACCGCAAGGCGAGGCTCCACGGAGGCAATCTGACCGGAGTGGGCAAGGAGCAGCACCGCGGCATCGCCGCCCGTATGTACAGGCGTTTCCCGCAAGTGTTCTGCGGTCCGACCCACGTCGAGGCCGTGGCCACTGAAGCTCCCAGGGTGATCATGAGCATGTGGTCCTTCCTGTCGAGCCTCCAGTCGCTGGACAGGAGTATCGACATCAGCGCCGACGCCTCGGCGGAGTACGCTCCCTGGCTGCAGCCTTCGCTCTCCCTGAATCCATACTACCGCAGGGGCACTTTCCGCATAGGGGAGAAGGCCGAAGCGGCGCTGGAGGATTATTTGTTCGCGACGGTGCCGTGGAAGGATATAGTCTCCCGTTTCTTTTCCGGCCCGGAGGTGGTGCCGGATGTGCTCAAGACCACTCCGGAGGTCTTTATCCGATTTCTCCACAGCGTGGTGTTTTCCGCACCCTGCATGGATGAAGACCTTGATATCTTTGAGGGAGTGCTTACTGAAGAAGAGTCTTTCCTGATATGGAAAGTGCTCGCAGCTAGGCACTTCCTGCAAATGGGCCGCTTCGAAGGCTCGGAGAGCCTTGCCGTCGGATACGCCGGCTGGACGCTGGAGCAGATCATCGAATCCGCCGATGCCGACATGCGTTCCGGGGCCACGCAACTCCGCCTCCGTTTCGGCCACGATTCCGGCGTCATGCCCCTTCTTACGCTGCTGGACGTCAACGGTTTTGGCCGCAGCACTTCTTCCCTGGAGGAGGCAGTTTCCATCTTCCCCGACTACAACGTCCCTATGGGCTGCTCCATACAGTTCATTTTCTACCGGAAGCCCGGCAAGGAGACTCTTCTCAAGGTCCTTCTCAACGAGCGTGAAGCCTCCCTTCCCCTGACCCCTGTGGCGGACACATTCTACAGCTGGGAAGACTTCAAGGCGCATTATCTTCCCGTCATCAGCGATGAAAAAGCCCGGATTTTGGAATAAGTGCCATATGAAAAAAAGTGTATTGCTGCTTGCCCTGCTTTGCTGCGCTCTTTCCTCTCGGGCGCAGGTGTGGACCGATGCGGAGGCGCTGCCGCTCTTCGGCAAGGCCGTGGAAGAGACCGCAAGCCGCTATGCGCGGCTTCCCGCAGCGCTTGCCGACGTGTGCCGGCCTCCGGTGTGGCGGCTCGGCCAGAATTCGGCCGGCCTGTACGTGCGCTTCCGCACCGACTCTCCGACGCTCTGGGTGCGCTGGGAATCAGCGACTTCGCACGTGATGAACCATATGAGCCCGACGGGATCCCGGGGGCTTGACCTGTATGTGCTGTCCGATGGCGGGTGGCGTTTCCTTTCCGCAGCGAGGCCCGAGCTCAAGAAGGCCGTCTCCGAACGGAAGATCATGTCCGACATGGAGCCGCAGATGCGTGAATATATGCTGTATCTGTCGCTGTACGACGGGGTTTCGGCGCTGGAAATCGGCTCCGAGGAGGGACATCCGGTCGAGCCCGGGCAAGTGTCTTCTCCGCGTAGCGGCAGGCCCGTTGTGATGTATGGGACCAGCATCACGCAGGGGGGCTGCGTATCCCGTCCCGGAATGCTCTACACCAGCATCCTGAGCCGTGAGCTGGACCGTGAATTCGTGAACCTGGGCTTCAGCGGCAATGCGCTTTTCGACTTGGAAATCGCCCGCCTGATGGCTTCGGTGCCCGATCCGGGGTGCTTTGTGATTGCTGCAGTGGAGAATGCAAAAGTGGCGCAGATAGAGGAACGGGGGGAGGCTTTCTTCCGTATCCTCCGGGATGCGCATCCGGATGTGCCGGTGGTTTTTGTGCAGGCGGTCCGCTATTCCTATCTGCTGTGTGACCGGAAGGCCGCGGAGGAGATGGGGCAGAGGATGGCCGCCTATAAGAAGTTATACGATTCCCTTCGGAAATCCGGAGAAAAGAGGGTCTATTTTGCCGACCCGGGAGCGAAGGCCTCTTTTGCCGACGCCGAATCGTCCGTGGACGGTTGCCACCTGACGGACCTCGGTGCAATGCGCTTTGCCCAGGCCATGCTTCCGGTGTTGAAACGGGCGCTGCGGAGGTGATTGTAGCGTGATTATTCTTAAATTTGTGGTATGAAAAGAGTTATCCTGATTTGTCTGGCACTCTGGAGCGCGGCGGCGTTTGCGCAGCGCACCGGCGTGCGCGAAGAGGTGCTGGCCGACTGGAACAAGGCTTCCGGGCTGGACTGCCTGTATGATTTTTCCCCGAAGGCGTCCACCCCTGCACCGAAGGGATATGAGGCCGTGTACATAAGCCACTACGGGCGCCACGGGTCCAGGTATGCCTATACCGAGAGCGCCTACACCGTGTTCATGAACCTGCTTTCCGAAGGCCGCAGGCAGGATAACCTGACGCCCTACGGCGAGTCGCTGCTGGACGGCGTCCAGCCGTTCTGGGATACCGTCCGCTATCGTGTGGGTGACCTCACGCCCCTTGGCTGGGAGCAGCAGCAGAAGATCGCCGGCATCATGGTGAAGGACTTTTCGACTGTGTTCGGGAAGGGGAGCGTGGTGGATGCCTGCGCGTCGGCGTCGGTGCGCTCTGTGCTGAGCATGTCCTCGTTCTGCGCAGCCATTTCCCGTGAGGCGCCGAAGACTGCCGTCTATGAGCACCAGAGCAAGCTGGACATTCAGGCCACCAGGCCCAACCAGGGGCGCAACATCTTCCGCTACCAGGGGCCGGCCCATGTGTTCCCGTATCCCGAGAGTTCGGAAGGTTTCTTCTACAGGCGCTTCCCGGAGTACAGGTCCGTGCTGGCGCGCGTGTTCAAGGATCCGGACGCCTGCCTCGGGACGGTGAACCCCTATGATGCTTTCTTCAATATCTATATGTTCGTCGGCGGCATGAACAGCCTGCCGGAGGACCAGCGCATGGACGTCAGCGGGCTGCTGACCCCGCAGGAATATGCAACGCTTTGGGAGATAGATAATTATGAGCGCTTCAGGGAGTACCGGCCCTACCGTACGCCGTGCTGCTCCATCATCGACGACATGATGGCGAAGGCGGATGCGGCGCTGGCCGGGGGAGTGCGCGGCGCCGACCTGCGCTTCGGCCACGACCACGTGCTCATGTCCCTGCTGATGATTATGGACATCGACGACTTCGACCAGGCGCCCGCGGCTGCCGACGACCTGGTGTATTTCTTCCAGACCTTCCGTTCGCCCATGTCCACGAACATCCAGATGGTGTTCTATGCGCCGAAGAAGAACAAGCCCGGCGACGTGCTGGTGAAGGTCCTGCTGAACGGGGAAGAGGTGCGTCTGGGGCGGCTGGAGGCCGTTTCCGGGCCGTACTACAAGTGGGCTGACGTGCGGGAGTATCTGGCCGGCCGCGTGAACCGTTTCGTGTTCCGGATGGACGAGCAGGCCTGGAAGGCAACGGATGTGGCGCCGGGCGTGGTGTACCGTGAGTTTCACGGGGCGGATCCCGTGTCCGGCAGCGCCCAGCACGTGTATGTGGTGGACTGGGACATGTCTGTGCCCGGCTGCGCCCTGAAGTTCAACTACACGGCGGAGGCCAAACCGACCTCGCAGGTGATGAAGGAGCGCGGCGCGGTGGTGGCCATGAATGCGTGCTACGAGCCCGCCTCCGTGGTGCTCAAGGTTGACGGAGAATACATATCCGTCGTGCCGAACAGCGCCGTGATGAATTCCGGCGTGCCCCAGTGGAAGAGCGAGGGCGCCATCTGCACCGACGGCCACAGCGTGAACATATCCTACGACGGCAAGGGCCGGGACCTTGCGGGAATTCGGAAGTTCTACTCCTCCAGCACCGCTCCGAACATATTCACCAGCTCCCCGATGTTGATTGACGACTATGTCACTGTGGGCGAGAGCTTTGCGGGCTACTACAGCGAGGACGGCCTCAAGGAGTTCAACTATGAGGATTCACGCAGGCACCAGGGCGTCCGCCATCCCCGCACCGCGGTGGCGCTGACGGCCGACAACCATCTGCTGATGGTCGTGGTCGACGGCCGCCGGGCCGGTGTCAGCGAGGGCATGACCTGCCGCGAGCTCACCCGCTTCCTGAAGGCCAACTTCAATCCCCGCTATGCCCTCAACATGGACGGCGGCGGCTCCTCCACCATGTGCATCGCCGGCCAGGGCGACCCCGCCACCCACGTCGTCAACTACCCCACCGACAACAAGCGCTACGACCACGCCGGCGAGCGCCACCTCTACTCCCACTTCATACTGATCCGGGAGTAGCGGCCCTCAGCGGCCCTTAGCGGCCTCCGTGGCCCTCTGTGTTGCAGCCCTCCGTCCCTGTGTGCTGCTGCCCTCCGCTGCCCTCCGTTCCTGTGTACGCGCCCAGGCCGCTGGCCTCCGTTCCTGTGTGCTGCGGCCCTCCGTTATGCAGTCCTCTGTGCAGTGGCGCCTCTGCTGCGCCCCTCCGCTGCCCTCCGCTGCCCTCCGTTCCCTTCCGGCTCTCTCCGGGAGTAGCCCCCAGCGCCGGCCCTGGCCGGCCGGACCTCCTCCCGGCCCCCAACTCTCTTCCCGGCGCAGGTCTCCCCTCCTGCGGCGCAAGTCCCCCTGACATCTGGCGCAGGTCCGTTTTTATAGAGGGGTCCTGCACCGCGGATGTGGCTTCTGTACTTTCCAATGGCGCAGGTCCTATAGGAAAAATCGGACCTGCACCACTTGGGTGGGGGACCTGCACCACTTGGGTGGGGGACCTGCGCCACACAGTGGAAGGGAACAGAACCGGTATGCCGCTCTCCCCAGGGACCTGCGTCATTTTCTTCGGAGTCCTGCGCCGCTCTCCCCAGGGACCTGCGCCGCACAGTAGGGAAACTATTCAGTCAAGGGGGGAGGGCTAAGTCATTCTGGGTATTTTTCTCCATGAAAAAAAGCTGCCTATTTTGCTGAAATCGCTCTCTGGGGCCGCCATATGGCGTTTTTTGTAAATAAACGTTGCAATAATTGTTAAAACGGATAATTATTCCTTCCTTTGCAACAACAGGCTGAAGCAGCCCTGAATTATAACCGGCCGAAATGGCCATTATACTATAAAACTATGAAAAAGTTCTTGGAAGTATTGATCGATGACAACGGACAGTTGCACATCGATACCGAAATGGATTTTAGCTCCATTTTGTCTCTTGATCAACCGGAATTGGGAGAGCCTCTTATTAAATCTGCCATAAAGGCATTCGCTGAGTGCATTTGGAAGAACCGAGACAATGAACCTTCGAAGGCTGTCCGGCTGTTGAGCATGGCTGAAATCGCCGCTACTGCTGAGCCATACGAGATGGCTGAAGAGTTCTGGGCGACGATGATGTTCAGCTATCTGCCTCATTATGAAAAATTTTGCACGAAAGTGAAGTCTCCTTATGGTTTTAATCCAAAGCAGGTCATCAGGCCGCTGACCTTCGGAGACCCCGGCGCATTAATGTCAGGCGGAATCATGCCCATAAAGACCAAAGAAGATGCAGTTCCAGCGGATTACTCTTAGGGAACTACCGGACGGCACTGTGACCAAAGTCTATCCCTTCCACATCAGCCTGGAAGGGATGGAGTCAGTGCTACTGTGTCGTGACGATGAGGATTTTGATGTGATGCAGAAGTATTTCTACGTTTGCAGTTGGGTAAATAACGTATTGGTAATCATTGACATAGAAATGTCGAACCACGGCCACCTCGCCGTGCTGGCCGACAGTCTCGACTCTGCAGTCCGTGCCGGTGAAGCCATAAAAAAGAACCATTCGCAGTACATATCCCACAAGTACGGAGAAAAGAGGGTGCTGGCACGCTCGGACGTGAAAGTATTGTATCTGGATTCGGACAAGTACCTCCGCAATGCCCTGGCATATATCCCCCGTAACGCACTGGATGCCGGTTGCAGGGTAGAAGACTACCGGTGGACGTCCTACAATGCGATGTTTGCAAAAGGCCGTTCCGACATCAGTGCTATGCAAGTGTCTGCCCTGTCGCGCCGGGATAAGGAAAGCATCTTTCACACCCACGCGGATCTCAGCCGCGTCCCCTGGAAAATAAGCACGGGAGGACTGCTTCTCCCGGAGACTGCGTGTGACTGCAAATACCTGGAGAGTGCATTTCTTGGAGATCAGGCATTTTTCCTAAGGACCATTGGCAGCCTGAATAATGCCGAAATGCACGAAAAACTTGTTTCCGGACCCCGCACCCGGCGAAACGATGCTGCTTTTTACGTGACCGTAAGCGATACCGCCACCAGATGGTACGGCAAAGACATTCCCAGTTTGAGCAAGGAGCAGAAATTGCGCATCCTGCTTCACCTGTACCGCACCTGTAGCACATCCCCGGCTCAACTTGCCCGATGTCTTCAGATGGGGAAAGAAGATGTGGAAAGTGCCATCAGAATGTCCAAGCCTGGATTGTAGGTAGCGCAGGTCCTGCCAGGAAAGGGGTTGTCCCCTCCACCATCTGATAATGGATTCTCGTCTCCTTGGCGCAGGACCCCTCTGCGTGAGGTGCCGGTCTCCTGTTTTTCCGGCGCAGGTCCCGCTGTTTCCCGGCGGAGGACCCCGGACATCTGGCGCAGGTCCGATTTTTCATGGGGGACTTGCGCCACCGGAGAGCGTGTACAGCACATTTGCGGCGCAGGACACCACCATAAAAACAGACCTGCGCCATTTTTCCCAGAACCTGCTCCGGAAAGATGGGAGACCTGCGCCATTCCCCCCAGGGACCTGCGCCGTACGGAATGGAATCTCCACCCTTGCCCGCCAGAGCCTGCTCCGCACGACCGGGAAACTTAGCGGCACGGAAGGGGGACCTGCACCCCTCGACCGGGAGTCCTCCGCCAACTAAACCATGATACAGTACATTTCCGCCCGTGCGCGGAAGAGAAAAATTTTTCATATATTTGCGAATAGTAACACTTTAGCAAAAGCCTTATGAAACGTTTGACTCTTATACTTTTGGCCCTTTGCCTCGCCGGGGCGAGCGCGGGGGCGCAGGGCGGACTCCTCGGCCGCATAGGCCGTGAGGCACGCCGCAGCACTGAACGCGCTGTCGGAAGGGCAGTGGACAACGCCGTCAATAAAGCCGTAGACAAGGCGGTCGACCAGGCCGTGGACAAAGCTGTCGAGAAGGCCGTGGAAAACGCCTCCCAGGAATCCGGAGTAGAAATGGAAGTTGACAGGGGTACCAAGACAGACGCCCCCGCCGCGCAGCAGACCCAGCAACCCCAGCAGCCCCAGCAGTCCCAGCAGCCCCAGCCTGCCGCTGAAGGCACATGGAACTGCCCAGCCTGCGGAGCCACCGGCAACACCGGCCGCTACTGCGATGACTGCCGTGCCAAGAACCCGGCGCTGAAGGACGAGCCCGAAGACGTCGAAGAATTCAAGCCCGGCATCCACAGCACCTGGTTCTGCAACGACGTCGGCACCACCCTGACCTACGAGCAGACCGACAGCGAAGGCAAGTCCGCCAGCACCTGCCAGTACATCATCAAGGACAGGACCCGCAAGGGCGGCAAGACCGAAATCGCCTACGACATGATAGTCCCGGTGCTCAAGGATCCCGTCAGCTGCTGCGTCTGGTCCGCTGACGGCTGGTTCCACGTCGACGCCGCCAGCTCCATGGGCCAGCTCGGCAAGGACATGAGCATCAAGGGCCACGCTCCCGTGCTGCCCGAAAGCCCCTCCATTGACGCCAAACTGAAGGACTGCACCGTCAAGATTGAAAGCATGGGCACCGTCAGCGACTACAGCGACGTCCGCTTCACTAAGCACGAAAAGATCACCACCCCTGCCGGCACCTTCGACGCCTGGTGCCTCGAATACACCAACACCACCAAGATGGCCTTCATCAAGACCGTCACCACCACCGAACAGTGGATGGCCAAGGACGTCGGCGTGATCCGCACCATAGTCAAGGACCGCAAGGGAAAGGTCCAGAACATCACCGAACTCGTGAAAATAGAAAAACCTTAATCAGTTATGAAAAAGACACTTAGCACGCTTGCTGGCGCAGCTTTCCTGCTCACCGTCACCTCCTGCTCGCTGTCCGACCTCCTCGGCCTGGACTTCGGCGCCTACAACATGGCCGACCCCTGGAGTTCCTGGGAAAACGTAACGCCCGGTATCTACCTCGGCACCGACGATGACTTCAACCCCGGCGACCTCATCGCCAAAGGCACCGACGGCAGCATCATCGTCTGCGACGTCAAGAGCAGCAGCGCCAAGGTACCCGGTGACTTCAAGGGCTACGACGCCGACCACACCACCTACACCTTCAGCTATGGCACATACAAGGGTACCGACTACCTGAAATACACCAAGCAGGTCCTCTGCGACAAGCAGGGCAGTACAATCCTGTCCATCGCCAACAACGTCACCGCCGCCAAGCAGCTCTGGGGCGCCGAGTGCGTCAACCTGGTGACATTCCCCAAGAAATACAAGAAGATAGCCAACGGCGGCACCTTCATGGAGAATTACAAGACCATCTGCCAGAAGTACCAGAAGCTACCGTACCAGGACATCAAGGACCAGCTGCTGGCTGAACAGGTTTACTACGACGTCAAGTGGATTGACGGCCTCTATCCTGCCGAAATGAACTCCAAGGGCTGGGTTATTCCCTACACCGGACAAATGGAGTCCATGACCGTCAACCGCCAGTACGACTGGGATAGAGTCGGCGAGCGCAAGATATTCTATGGCGGCTGCACCTGGGAAAAGGTCGACTACGTCAAGGCCACCGTCACCGACGCCACCTATGAAGAGGTCGCGGCCTACATAGCAAAAGTCAAGGCCTCAGGCAAATACAACGTGGTCTACGAAGACGTGGCGGACGGCAAATCAGTCATCTCCTTCAAGGCCGGCAGCAACGATGAAGCCGAAAACACCGATGGTTACAGCGGCTACATCGCCCCCGGCTACAAGATCACCTACACCTCCGCCCTCTACAACACCCTTTCCATCGAGTTCAGCGTGGACTACACCACCTTCGTCTAAGCTCCCTAGCGCTGTGGAACGCAGGCTAGGGTGGCTATACTGACGCGTAGGTCGGGGCCGTAGGCCTCGAAGAGGGCGGAGGCGCAGGCCGCCAGCGTCGCGCCTGTGGTGAAGACGTCGTCGACTAGCAGTATGTGGCGAGGGTGGCGGTTCTTCGCCGGCGCCAGATTCTTCGCTACGCTCAGAATGACAGGTGGGAGCGCTCGGAACGGCAGGTGGCACACCTTGGACAACAGGTGGCACACTTTGGACGGCAGGTGGCACACCTTGGACAACAGGTGGCACACTTTGCACGGCAGGTGGCACTTCTTGGATGGCAGGAAGCGGGGCCGAAGGGCGAAAGCGCCGGAGACGTTGAGGGATTTGGCTTCGGGGGAGAGGCGGGTCTGGGTGGAGGTGCGGCGGATGCGGCGGAGGAGGTGCGGGGCGAAGCCGACGGGGCGGCCCCAGGCGGCCTGCAGTGTGCGCCGGAGTTCGCGGGCGATTACGGCGGCCTGGTTGTAGCCGCGGCGGTAGCGGCGCGTCCAGTGCAGCGGCACGCACGCCACCAGGTCCACGTCCCGGAACTGCTCCGCCGAGGCTATCCGCCCGCCGAGCAGCCGCGCGAAGTGCCGCCCCGCGCCGAAATTCCTGTCATACTTAAGTGCCTGTGGAATATAGTCATAGCCACTGCCCGTGCCATAATAGAAGAGGGACGTGGCATACTGGTAGCAGGAGCCAAGGCCCGCATCCACCAGCCGTCCGTTGTAGCGGTCGGCCATGGGATTGCGGGAAGAATTCTCGAAATGAGTCAGGGGCAAATCCGCCTCGCAGCCAAGGCACAGGTGCCGCTCGGACGGCAGCAACTGCCTGCCGCACACCAGGCAGACCCTGGGCAAAAGCAGGTCGGGCAGCGAACGGAGAAGTGTTTCAAGTCTAAGAGTGGTCAAGCGCGGATCCATGTCAGCTCGTCAGCCCTCCGCAGCAGTCCAGCACCTGCCCCGTCACATAAGTTGAAAGGTCGCTCGCCAGGAAGAGCGCCGCTCCGGCGACCTCCTCCTTCGTGCCCCAGCGGTGCAGGGGAATGTAGTTCAGCCAGTATTCCTTGACCTTGTCGCTCAGCGACTCCAGCAGCCCCGCGTCGATGAATCCCGGAGCCAGCACGTTGGCGCGCACCCCGCGGCTGCCGAGTTCCTTGGCCACCGACTTGGCGAGGCCCACGAGCCCGCCCTTGGAGGCGGCGTAGTTGGTCTGCCCGATGTTGCCGTGCAGCCCGGCGGACGAGCCCATGAAAATGATGCTCCCGCTGCGCTGCCTGGCCATAATGCCGCTCACGGCCTTGGTGTAGTTGAACGCCGATTTCAGGTTGTTCGCAATCACCTCGTCCCACACATCCTCCGTCATCCGAAGCAGCAGCGTGTCCCTGTTGATGCCGGCGTTGTTGACCAGCGCGTCTATGCGCCCGAAGCGCTCATGCACTTTCTCCACGACCTCGCGCGCCGCATCGAAAGACACGGCGTCCGATTCGAAAGCACACACGGGCCCGAGCTCCGAAAGCTCATCCAGAAGCCCCCCAGGAAGGTGCCTGCACGTGAAAGCCACGCTCGCGCCCTCCTTGAGGAAGCGGCGTACGATAGTCAGGCCGATTCCCCTGGAACCGCCCGTTATCAAAACGATTTTACCGTCCAGAAGCCCCATAAGCGTCAGTCGTTAGCCATTGCTTCCTCGACTTCCTCCGGCGAAACGGGCAGCCTTGCGGGACCAAGCCTGCGCGCACCCTCAGGGGTCACGAGCACGTCGTCCTCAAGCCTGATTCCTCCGAAATCGAGATACTCTTCAAGTTTGTCGTAACACACGCGGCCCTTGTCGGTGCCTTCCGCCTTCCACTTGGCGATCAGGGCCGGGATGAAGTAGATGCCGGGCTCGTCCGTGATCACGTTTCCGGGTACAAGCTTGCGCGCCATACGGAGGCTGCCGAGACCTAGCTGCGAAGAACGCACCTGGCCGGGATCGTAGCCCACGAGGTTCTCTCCCAGGTCCTCCATGTCGTGGACGTCCAGGCCCATGTTATGGCCGAGTCCGTGGGGCATGAACAGGCCGGCTATGCCGTCGGCCACCATCTCGTCGAGGTCGCCGCGCACGAGGCCCAACTGGCCGAGGCTGTCCAGCATATGCCGGGCCACGGCAAGGTGGCAGTCAAGATATGCCACGCCGGGCCTGGTCATTTCGAAAGCCAGCTCATTGCATTCATACACAATGCGGTAGATATCCCTCTGGCGGGGCGTGAAGCGGCCGCCGGTGGGGTAGGTGCGGGTGTGGTCGGAGGCGTAGTGCTCGTTGCTCTCGGCGCCCGCGTCGATCAGCAGGAGCCTGCCAGGCTCGATGGGATTCTCGTGGGAGTGGCAGTGGAAAATCTCGCCATGCTGGGTGAGGATGGTGGCGAACGAAGTGCCCCAGCCTCCGGCAAGCGTGACGCCTTCCATATCGCCCACGATCTCCTGCTCGATGCGGCCGATGCGTATGCCCTTGCGGGCGACGGTGTGCATCCTGTAGCCCAGTTCGCCAGCCTTGTCGAGCAGGGCGATTTCATCCGCGTCCTTGACGAGTCGCATCTGCACCACGGCGCGCACCAGCGGCTCCGATGCCAGCGGGCAGCCCTTCTTGCCCACGCTGAAAAGCGCGTCCGGGGCGGCTCCGACTATGCCGGAAAGCAGTACGGCGTTGTAGTAGCGGGACACGGGAAGGAAGTGCACCCTGCGGCCAGCGGCGAGGGCGGCGGAGGCGTCGCGCGCAAAGGCTGAATAGCCTGCGGACTGCATCACCCCGGCGCCGGCAGCGAGCGAAGCCACGCTCGGCATGGGGCCTGTCCAGATGATGTCGTCGATGTCGTAGTCGTCGGCGTAGACGGTGTCAACCCCGGAGTCGAGGTCCATGATGGCGGCGAAGCGTGGCTCGTCTATTCCGAAGAAATACAGCCAGTTGCTGTCCTGGCGCCACTTGTAGCCGTTGTCGCGGTACTGCGCGGCCGACTCCACATTGCCGATGAAAAGCACTATTCCCGATTCCCCGGCAAGCAGCGAGCGCAGCCTGGAGCGTCTTTCACTGAATTTATTCATAATACATTACCGTTACAGATTACATATTTGATGCACGACGAATCCGCCGAATACACCCAGTTCGATATCAGGTTGTGGCAAGGCGTCATCTTGGGGTTGCCCATATCCACCAGCACGGCGTCGGCAAGCTTGCCTTCAGCCACCATGCCGGCGTCGAACCCGAAAGCCTCAGCGCCGTTGCGGGTGGCCCACTGTAGCACCAGCGGGGCACTGAGCAGGGCGGCGTCACCCGTGACCTTGGCAAGCAGGGCGGCGACCTTCATCTCCTCGCGCATGTCGAGGTTGTTGTTGGAGCTGCAGCCGTCGGTGCCCAGGGTGATGCGGGCGCCGCTCGATATGGCGAGTTCATACGGGAAGCGTCCGCTCCCGAGCTTCATGTTGGAGCAGGGGCAGTGGCTCACGGTGACACCCCGTTCGGCAAGGATGTCCCACTCTTCCTTGTCCACGTGGACGCAGTGCGCGGCAATCACGTCGGGCCCGAGCAGCCCGAGACTGTCCAGGTAGCGCACCGGGGTCATTCCGGTGGCGGCGATGCAGTCCTGCACTTCCTTTTTGGTCTCGGACACGTGGATGTGGATCCTGCGACCGTTTTCGCGGGCGAGCTTCGCCGCTTCCAGCAGGGTGTCCCTGCTGGCGGTATAGACCGAATGCGGTGCCACTGTGAGCAGCAGCCTGGAACTGTCTTTCCAGGACCTGACGCGGGCCGCCTTTTCATCGCGCAGCACCTTCGGATGGTTGTCCATGAGGGTCACTCCTATGGCTGCACGTATCCCGGAGGCCTCCACGAGCTCCATCGTCTCGTCGATGTCGAAATACATGTCGTTGAAGAACACGGTGCCGGTGGAGATCATTTCCTTAATGGCGATTTCGGAGCCGTGCCTTATGTCGCTGGCCCCGAGTTTGTCTTCATAGGGCCAGACCCATTCCTCCAGCCACTCGTGCAGCGGGCGGTCGTCGCCGTAGCCCCTCATCAGGGTCATCGCGGCGTGGGTGTGGGTGTTGTAGAAAGCCGGCAGGATGGCGAGTCCGTCGGCGTCGATCGTGCGGGAGGCTTCTGCGCCGGGAGCTGCGTCCAGACACACGAAACGGCCGTCGAGCACAAGGATGTTCCGGCGCCCGCCGTCCAGCATGACATTCTTTATGAGTAGACTGTTTTCCATATTATCTGTATTTTTCAAATCCGGGGAGGGAAACTTCCGCAATCAGGTCGCCCAGGCTCTTGCTGTCGCGGGGGCAGATCAACAGTATGTCCTCGCTGTCGAACACGACGAAGTTGTCGAGTCCCTTGACCACCAGTAACTTATCTTTCAGCGGGGAGGTTACCACGGTGCGGCTGGTGTCGCGCAGCATGGTGTCGCAGCTGGCCTTCACGGCGTTGCCGTCGCTGCCGGCGTAGTATTCATAGACCGAATCCCAGTTGCCCAGGTCGTTCCATCCGAAGAAGGCGGGGATGGCCATCACGCGCTCGGACTTCTCCATCACGGCATAGTCGATGGAGGTACGGGGCATGTCGGCGTATATGCGCTGCAGGTATTCACGTTCGTTCTCGCCGCCCACGAAAAGCTCCCAGCCGTTCCACTGCCGGGCCACCTCAGGGGCGTATCGGGCCAGCTCCTCAGCAATCACGGAGGCCTTCCAGATGAAGATACCTGAGTTCCAGAGGAATTCGCCGCTGTCCACGAAGACCTGCGCCAGCTCCCTGCTGGGCTTCTCCGTGAATGTCTTCACGCGCACCGGCCGCCCCTCGTTCGTCGGCCCGTCGGTCTGTATGTACCCGAAATTGGTGTCCGGCCGGCGGGGCAGGATGCCGAGGGTCAGCAGCACGTCGGCGCCGGCGGCGTAGTCCATGCCTTCGAGGACGGTGCCGGTGAACAGCTGTTCGCCTTCGATCACCTGGTCGGCGGGCATCACGAGCACCACGGCCTCCGGGTCCCGTTTCAAAATGGTGTAGCTCGCATATGCGATACAGGACGCGGTGTTGCGGTTGTAGGGTTCCATGAGCAGGTTCTGATACTCCAGCTCCGGGATGTCGGCAAGCACGAGGCTGCGGTAGCGCTCCAGCGTCACGACTATGATGTTGGAGGGGTCGACCACGGTCCTGGCCCGTTCGTAGGCCAGCCGCAGGAAGCTTTTCCCTGTCTTGGTTATGGTCAGGAACTGCTTGGGGCGCGAATCCCGGCTCACGGGCCAGAACCTCGTGCCGAGGCCTCCTGCCATAATCACGCAGTAGTTGTGGGGGTCATTCATTCCAGTGTCACTATGGTTACTCCGGAACCACCGATCCGGACGTCTTCGTCTTTGACGGAGGCGACGCCGGGGATGGTCCGCACGTATTTCTGTATTTCTTCATGGAGCACGCCCGTGCCTTTGCCGTGGATGATGCGCACTTCGCCGACGCTGAGCATTATGGCGTCGTCGATGAAATGGGTCACTATGTCGAGGGCGTCGGCGATCCGGGCTCCGCGTATGTCGATTTCAGGGGAGAAGTTCAGTTTACGTTTGGTTATGGAGGCATCCACGCGCTGCTGGGCGGGCTTGAACACCTTGCGGGAGATTTCCCGGAACTCGGTGGAGGAGATGCGCTCCAGGGCGTCGGCCTTCATCGTGCTGGAGATGTTGCCGACGGAGATGGTCACGCTCTTGCCGCTGACGCGCGTGACTTCGCCCACAAGGCCGTTGCTCTTGACGCGCACCTTCTCGCCAACCTTCAGTGGCTCCGTGCGGACTTTGGCCTCGGCGGGGGAGGCCTCCTCCTTCTTGCGCCGCTTTTCCAGCTTCGTGAGTTTGCGGTCTATGTATTCTTCGCGGGCCTTCTGCTGCTTGCTCTTGTGCTCCTGGAGGGCTCCGATGAATCCCTGGAGTTCGGCGCGGGCGGCTTTGGTCTGCTCCTTTTCGGCCTGTGATTCCTTGATCACGCGTATGGTCTTTTCGACCTGCGCGCCGGCGCCCTTGACTATCTCTTCGGCCTCCTTGCGGGCCTCTTCGAGTATGTCCTTGCGCTGGCGGCGTATGTCTTCGAGTTCCTGCTGGTACTGTTCCGTAAGGCCTTCGAGGGTCTTGTCGGTGTGCTTTATCTTCTGCAGGCGCTCGTCAAGCTGCCGGCGGTTGCGCGCTATCTTGCGGAGGTTGCGTTCAATGCCAACGAACTCCTCGCCGGCACGCGTCTCGGCGTCCTTGACTATGGCTTCCGGCAGGCGCATCTTGCGGGCCAGCTCGAAGGCGAAAGAGTTGCCCGGAAGGCCGATTTCGAGGGCGAACATCGGGGCTATCTTCGAAGAATCGTAGAGCATGGCGCCGTTGATGACACGGGTATCGGCGCCGGAGGCATAGAGCTTCAGGTTGGTGTAGTGGGTGGTGAGCACGCCCCACACGCCCCTGCGGTCGATTTCTGCGAGTATGGCCTCGGCTATGGCGCCGCCGGCCGCGGGCTCGGTGCCCGCCCCGAACTCGTCGATCAGCACGAGCGTGTGCTCATCGGCTTCGGAGAGCATTTCCCGCATGTCGGACAGGAATGAACTGTAGGTGCTGAGGTCGTTTTCCAGGGACTGGTCGTCGCCTATGCTCACGGCTATGCGTTCGAATACCGGAAGTTCGGAAGTCTCGGAAGTGGGTATCAGCATACCCCACTGGAACATGTACTGCAGCAGACCTACCGTCTTGAGACAGACGGACTTGCCGCCTGCGTTGGGGCCGGAAATCAGCAGGATGCGCTTGGCGGGGTTGAGGTTTATGGTCAGGGGCACGATGGCCTTGCCCTCGCGCTTGAGAGCCCTTTCCAGCAGCGGGTGGCGGGCCTTGCGCAGGCTCACGCTCCCGTCGGAGGATATGACCGGCATACCGGCAATGAAATCGAGGGCCGTCTGGGCTTTGGCCATGATGAAGTCCAGCTCGCCTATGAAGCGCGCGCTTTCCATCACCTCGGCCAGGTAGGGGCGCAGGAAGGCGGTGAATTCCCGCAGGATGCGGGCGATTTCGCGCGTCTCGGAGAAGCGGAGCTCAATGATTTCGTTCTCCAGCTCGACGATTTCCGAAGGCTCTATGTAGGTGGTCTTGCCGGTCGCGGATTCATCGTGGACGAAACCGCTGATCTTGCGCTTGGAGCCCGTGCTCACGGGGATGAGGTACTTGCCGTCGCGCATCGCCACGGAGGCTTCCGGATCCACTATGCCGGCCTCCTGGGCCTGGCGGAGTATGGCGCCGGCGCGCCTGGAGATGGTGCTCTCCTTCTCGCGGAGTTGCCTGCGTATGTCGAAAAGCTCGTCGGAGGCGGAGTCCTTGATGTCGCCGTAGCGGTCGAGGAGGCCTTCGATGCGCCTGAGTATTTCGGGGAAGTTGATTATGGGTGAACTGAGGGCCTTGAGGTTGGGATAGACGCCGTCCTTGATGCTGCCGAAGAAGTTGGTCACGCGGCGGACGGTGTCCAGGAGGGTCTTGAGCTTGGCGAGGCCGAGGGTGTCGATGCTGCTGCCTTCCTTGCGGAGGGGCTCAAGGAATGGCAGGCCGTCGATGTAGCCGGTAGTGGGGAAGTTCTCCTCGAACATGAGCACCAGGCGCATCTCGTCCGTCAGGAGGAGGCGCTTGCGTATCGTGCCCTTGGAGGTGGAAAACTTTTCGGTGGCTACGCGTGCGGATGCGTAGTCCGTCTTGCATTTTCCTGCTATGATTTCCCGTACCTTGTCGAAGCCCAGCTTGGCCTCGAGCCTGTCATTAGTCATTTGCCTGAAGTTTAAGTTTGAGGGTGTTGGGGTTGTCTATGCGGGTCAGTTCGGAGCCGCGCACGAAACTGACCTGTCCGGTCTCCTCGGAGACCACTATGACGTCGGCGTCGCACTGCTCGGCAATGCCTATGGCCGCGCGGTGGCGCATGCCGTAGGAAGCAGGCAGGTCGAGGCGCTCGGTGATGGGAAGGGTGCAGCGGACAGCGACTATGCGCTCGCCACCAATGACCATCGCGCCATCGTGGAGCGGGGAGTTCTTGAAGAATATGTTCATTATCAGCCGCTCGCCGACGCGCGCGTCGATGCTGTCGCCGGTGGCGATGATGCTCTGGAGGTTGTCCCTGCGGCGGATCACGATCAGGGCGCCGGTCTTCTTTGCGGACATCTGGTCCACGGCCGACACGATGTCGGAAATGACCACGGAATCAATGCCTTGGGCATTGCGGTTACGCAGCAGGCTCTTGACCAGAGAGTTGTTGCCGGCCGTCTGGCCTATGTTGTTGAGGAAACGGCGGATTTCAGGCTGGAAAATGATGATTATCGCCAGCGCTCCGACGTCGAGTATCGCTCCCAGCAGCGCCGATATCATCCTCATGTCCAGGGCGGTGGCGAGCACACGCACCAGGAACAGGAAGATGATGGCGATGAAGATGTTCATCGCCGACGAGCCCTTGATCCAGCGGAAGATTATGAAGATGACCGCCGCCACCAGGATGATGTCGATCAGGTCAATGAATGTGAAGTGCAAAAAGCCCATAAGTCTGCAAATATACCACTTTCCCGTGGAATATTAAATTATATGTTCGACTTCGGGATGCAGCTCTATGCCGAAGCGCTCGTGGACGGTGGCGATGATGCGGCGCTCAAGCTCCAGCACGTCGGACGGGGAGGCCTCTCCGGAGGCGTTCACGATTACGAGCGGCTGCTTTTCATATACCTGCGCGCCGCCTTCCTTCTCGCCCTTGAAGCCGCACTGGTCTATGAGCCAGGCGGCGGGCACCTTCACGAAACCGCCGTCCAGCAGGAAGTGCGGCACCGTGGCGCCCTTTGCGGCGTCGATGACCCTGGCGAACTCCACGGCGCTGATGACGGGGTTCTTGAAGAAGGAGCCGGCGCTGCCGATTTCTTCCGGGTCGGGCAGCTTGGTGCGGCGAATCTTGATCACGGCTTCCCGAACGGCGGCTGGGGAGGAGGCGTCCACTCCTTCGAGGCCCTTGTAGGAAAGCCTCGGCCGGGGCTTGCGGGAGAGACGCAGGAGTACGCTGGTGATTATGTACCGGCCGGGATACTCCTTGAACATGGATTCACGGTAGCCGTAGGCGCATTCTGCAGTCGTGAACTTGCATTTGGCCCTTTCCTTGAGGTCGTAGCAGACCACGCCGGTCACTATGTCCTTGAACTCGACTCCGTAGGCTCCGATGTTCTGGACGGCGGCCGCCCCGACCTCGCCGGGAATCAGGGAAAGGTTCTCCGCGCCCCAGAGTCCGTGGCCGCAGAGCTCTTCGACCAGTTTGTCCCAGACCACCCCGGAGCCGGCGATGACCGGCACCTCGTCGAGGCCCAGGTCCACGTACTTGACGCGGTCTATACTGGAGTGGAGTATCGTGCCGGGAAAATCGCTGGTGAACAGCAGGTTGGAGCCTCCTCCTATGTGTTTCAAGGGCTTCGGAAGGGCGTCGAAATCGAGCCCCATCAGTTCTTCTTCGCTGTCGTATTCTATGAAGCAGGCACACTTGACCCGCATCCTGAAGGTATTGTGCGGCGTCAGATCGAAATTCAATTCCTTACGCATAGTATGGCAAAGATAACAAAAATTGCTATATTTGTTCAGTCGTAAAAGATATATGATTGTACTGAAATTCGGAGGCTCGTCGGTGGCCAGCGCCACTGCAATGTCCAGGGTGCTGGACATTGTCGAAGAGGCCTCCTCCCGGGATAAAGTGGTCCTCGTCTGCTCCGCTATCAGCGGCTGCACCGATGCCCTGATACAGATTGGAAAAGCTGAGGACCCGGAACATCTGATTGAAAGCCTCGAATCGAGGCATATCTGCATAATCAACCGGCTCTTCACCGGCAAGGAGCGGGGCGATGCCATTGCCGAGTGCCGCAGCGTGTTCTCGGACATACGCTGCATCCCTCCCGTCATCGAGTCCTTCGGCGAGGTGCTGTCCACCCGCATCATAGCGCAGAAGCTCGCCTGTGAGGGGGTGAAAACCCTGTGGCTGGATTCCCGCAATCTCGTGACCACGGCTCCCGGCATCGGTGCCGAAGGCGGTCCGGTGGACACGGCAAAGACCTACGCCGCCATACGTGAGGCCGTCGAAGCGGCTCCGGACGTGCAGGTGTTCGTGGCTCCCGGCTTCATTGCAAGGGACACGAAAGGGTCCGTGACCACCCTCGGCCGCGGCGGCTCCGACTACAGCGCTTCGCTCTTCGCCGCCGCCCTGGACGCCGACGACCTGCAGATATGGACCGACGTGCCCGGTATAATGACCGCCAATCCCAAGGTGGTGCCTTCCGCCCGCAGCATCCCGGCCATCAGCTATGATGCCGCCTTCGAGATGGCCCGCAACGGCGCCAAGGTGCTGTATGCGCCCGCCGTGGCTCCGGCGCAGGAAAAGGGTATCGCCATCAACATACGCAACACCTTCGACCCGTCGCATCCCGGCACCGTGATCAGCGGCGAGGGGTCCGGCGTGCCTGAATGGAAGGGCGTCTCTTCGATAGACGACTTCGTGGCCGGGACCACCCGTCTTTGCCTGACCGGGGAAGGTCCCGTCAGTGAGGAGGCCGCCATACGGCGTATCGGCAATGCCCTGCGCGAGGCCGGCATCAAGCCTATGTACAACGTGGCGGCGCAGGGGCGCAACTTCTTCGTGACCGTGCGTGCCCGCGTGGCCCGGAGCGCCGTGGCTGCAATCCACCGTGAGTTCTTCGAGGAGCGGAGCCTCTCTGTGATAGAGGTTTACGTGGCCGGCGCGGGTGCCGTAGGGAAGGCGCTGCAGTCCATCATCGAATCGTGTGACGGCCGTTTCCCTTCCGCCGGCAAGCAGATCCGCCTGATGGGCGTTTCGAGCGACCACACGTATATCGACAAGGTGCTGGCGACGGCCCGCAGCCGCTCGGTGTTCGTGGACTGCACCGACAGCAAGGACATCTGGCGCAAGTTCGTGCCGCTGCTCAACGCCGGCATCAACATAGTGACCTCCAACCGCCGCTCGCTTGCGATTCCGTACGTCGACTACGCCGCCATAAAGGCCGCCGCTGCCGAGAACGGGTGCTTCTTCCGCTACGACACGACCGTCGGTAACGCGCTGCCAATCCTGCAGTCCATATCGGACGGGGCGGGGTGCGGCGACGAAGTGACCATGATCGAGGCCGTGGTTTCCTGCACCCTGAACCACATCATCACGAGCTACGACGGCACGCGCGGCGAGACCTTCTCCAACCTCCTCCGCAAGGCACAGGAAACGGGTCTGACGGAGCAGGATCCCCGCACCGACCTTGCCGGCCGAGACGCCCTCCGCAAGCTGCTCATCCTCGCCCGTGAGGCAGGGGTGCCGCTGGAAGACAAGGACGTCGAGATCGTGCCTATGCTGGCAGCCAAGTATTTCAAAGGCAGCCTTGAGGATTTCTACCAGATGCTCAAGGAGGACGAGCCCTACTTCGTCCGGCGCGAGGACGAGCTGGACGCCGAGGGCGTGCGACAGCGCTTCGTTGCCACGCTCCGGCGGCTCCCGGACGGCAGTTTCAAGGCCGACATCCGCATGCGCCTCGTGGGCATCGACAACCCGTTCTACTGGATCGCCGGCACCGAGAACGTGACCGTGATCCACAGGTCCGAAAGCTACCCGCTGGTCATCAAGGGCTCCGGTGAGGGCGCCCGCCTGGCAGCCAGCGGCATAATAAGAAACATACTGCAATGAAAGTAATTATCAGTGGATACGGCCGTATGGGCCACATGATCGAAGGCGTCCTGCTGCACCGCGGCATCGAGCTCGTCGAAGCGACCGAGGACGTCTGCGCTACCGACCCTGCCGTGGCGAAGGAGTGCGTGTGCATAGATTTCACGACCCCCGCCGCCTTCAGGGCAAACTACAAGTGGATAGCGGAGCATTTCAAGGCCGCCGTGGTGGGCACGACCGGCTGGGAGGACATTATGGGCGACGTCGTGGCAGCATTCTACGCCGCCGGGACGCCCATGATCTATTCGGCCAATTTTTCCATTGGCGTGAATGCCGTCTATGCGGCCCTGGAGAAGGTCTGCGATGTCCTGAAAGGCTATGGCTATGTGCCCCACATCGAGGAGACGCACCATATCCACAAGCTGGACGCCCCTTCCGGCACGGCCAAATCCCTTGCCCGCATAGTCCAGGACCACCTTGGCGTCAAGCCCGACATCACCTCCATCCGCGAGGGCGAGGTGCCCGGCACCCACGTGGTCAAGCTCAAATCCGAAGTTGACAAGATCAAGATATCCCACGAAGCGTTTTCCCGCGCCGGCTTTGCCGAAGGGGCCGTGGTCGCCGCCACGATGACCGAAGGCCTGACGGGGGTCCACGCTTTCAAAGAACTGCTGCTCAGATGAAGATTCCTGAATTGAAAGGTTGCGGAACGGCCCTTGTGACCCCGTTCCTTGAAGACGGCGAGGTCGATTACGAGGCCTATGCCGCCCTGGTCGCCCGCCAGATAGAAGGCGGCGCCGACTTCCTCGTGCCGCTGGCGACTACCAGCGAGACTCCCACCCTGGACGCCGTGGAAAGGGTTTCCCTCCTTGAGATTGCCCACGACAACGCCGGCGGCAGGCCGCTGCTGGTGGGTTGCGGAAGCAACAGCGTGCCCGGCACGCTCAGCAACATGAGCATGCTCGACGGCGCCGCCGTCGATGCCTGGCTGGTTGTGGTTCCGTTCTACAACAAGCCGAACCAGGAGGGCCAGTTCAGGTATTTCAAGGCCATTGCCGAGGCCAGCACCAAGCCGATAATCGTGTATAACGTTCCTGGCCGCACCGGTGCCAACATGCTGCCGGAGACCTGCATACGCCTCGCCCGCGAGGTGCCTGGAATCATCGGCATCAAAGAGGCTTCCGGCAAGATCGAGCAGGCCCGGGCCATAATCGAGGGCGCGCCCTCCGATTTCATGGTGCTCAGCGGCGACGATGACCTGACGCTCAGTATGATGAAGCTCGGCGCCAAGGGTGTTATCTCCGTGGCTTCCAACTTGTTGCCGGACAAGGTGTCGGCTATGACGCGCGCCGCCATGGACGGCCGCTGGGAAGAGGCTGAAGCCCTGGACGGGGCCCTGAAGCCCCTCTGGAAGGCATGCTTCGTGGAGCCGAATCCCATCCCCGCGAAGGCAGCGCTTTCGCTGCTCGGCCTCTGCAGCGATACGATGCGCCTCCCCCTCGTCCCCGCCGTAGAATCCACCCGCTCACTCCTCCGCGACGTCCTCGCCGCCCTGAAGTAAGCCCCGCCTTCTACTGTAAATCCCGCCCACTGTCGTCCAAGGTGCTTATTTTTGCACCTCGAACAGCAAAAAGGCCTGAAAACGTCGTCCAAGGTGCTTAACTCGGTACCTTGGACGACGCTTTAATGTAAACCTTCCCCAATTAAGAAGGCCGACATATCTTACTATGCCAGGTGGAGTCTCTGAAACACCGGACTTTAGAAATTAAGCATGGTGGCGGCTTCATTATAGGGGATTCCGATGACACGGCATAATTGGTTGACATCGGCGTTGAAGCGGAAGCGGAGCTGCTTCAGAAGTTCTGCCTTCTGTTCCCATGTCAGCTTGTCCGGTCCGTCGGCTTTGAACAATGACTGGCATAAGTCAATAGAGGACGCCAATATACTTTGGTCCCGGAATGAAGGAAATGCGTCATTCTCCAGGACTCTCTTGGCTTTTGATGAATTGCGCAGAAAAAATCTATATCTCTTTGGCGTCTTGAACAAATGCTCCACTCCCTTGACGTTGACAAAGGATTCAGGCAGTATATAGCCTGAGCTACTGAATCGGATAGAAGACGGAAACTTGACATTGCTTCTTGTCATCTTAATTTGAGCTCTTCTGGATAACTCCCCAATCGGGCGGCCGACCTGAGGATTCTCATTGAAAAAGCAGGCCCCTGTCCCCCAGGGATAAAAGAATGGTGATGCACAGATGTTTGCAGCCACTGCATTCATATGCACATAAGCGATGGCCCTTTCGGCGGATTCATCCCCGTCCGTTACATCGCGAATGTCCACTCCCACCTTTCGGAAGTAATCTTTTACTATGTACTTGCGGGCAAAGTACCCGCCATAAAGCCTTTTATAGGTATCTATGAAATGCTTGGCTTCTGATTCGGAACAGCACAGAACGAAATGGACGTGATTAGACATCAGAATGAATGCCAACACTTTAATACCGGTGATTAAGGAAACTACAGCGACATAGTTCATGCCTGCCTTGAAGTCTTCATCGTCCTTGAACCAGAGATGATCGGTAAAATGGTCAGTAGTGACAAGAAATATTCTCATAGTATAAGTTTTTTGCAAACATAAACTTATTTGGAAACAATTCCAAATGTTTGGACCGGGCGTTCAGATTCATTACTGTCGTCCAAGGTGCTTATTTTTGCACCTCGAACAGCAAAAAGGCCTGAAAACGTCGTCCAAGGTGCTTAACTCGGTACCTTGGACGACGTCGGGATTGGATATTAGGCAAATAATTTCTATTTTTACGGAAATATGAGTTCATTTATCGTAGAAGGCGGCCACAGGCTGAGTGGCAGCATCGCTCCGCAGGGGGCGAAGAACGAGGCTCTCGAGGTGATCAGCGCCGTGCTGCTGACCTCGGAGGAGGTGACCATTTCCAATATCCCCGACATCCTGGACATCAGGAACCTCATCTCCCTTCTGGAAGGGATGGGGGTGAAGGTGACGCGGCGCGGGAAGGGTGAATATACCTTCTGTGCTTCCCATATCAATGAGTTCTACGTGGCTAGCGCGGAGTTCGTGGAGAAGTGCGCCCGCCTGCGCGGCTCCGTGATGGTGGTGGGTCCGCTGCTGGCCCGCTTCGGCCTGGCGTACTTCCCGAAGCCGGGCGGCGACAAGATAGGCCGCCGCAGGGTGGATACCCACATCGACGGCTTTATCAAGCTCGGCGCCGACTGCTCCTACGATACCTCCAGGCACGCCTACAAGCTCAGCTCCGAGGGCCCTCTTCAGGGCAGCTACATGCTGCTGGACGAGGCCTCCGTGACCGGCACGGCCAATATCGTGATGGCCGCTACGCTTGCCGAGGGCACGACTACCATCTACAACGCCGCCTGCGAGCCCTACGTGCAGCAGCTCTGCAAGCTCCTTGTGGCGATGGGCGCGAAGATCGACGGCATCGGATCCAACCTGCTGACCGTCACCGGCGTGCCTTCGCTCCACGGGGCCTCGCACACCGTCCTACCTGACATGATCGAGGTGGGCTCCTTCATCGGTATGGCCGCTATCAACCAGAGCGAACTAACCATCACGAACGTACACTACGGCGAGCTCGGCATCATTCCCGAGTGCTTCCGCCGCCTCGGCATACGGCTCGAGCAGCGTGGCGACGACATCTACGTCCCGGCGCAGGAGAGCTACGTGATAGAGTCCTTCATCGATGGCTCCATTATGACTCTCGCCGATGCGCCGTGGCCCGGTCTGACTCCCGACCTGCTGTCGGTTATGCTGGTGACGGCCGTGCAATGCCGCGGTTCGGTGCTGATCCACCAGAAAATGTTCGAAAGCCGCCTGTTCTTCGTGGACAAGCTGATCGACATGGGCGCGCAGATCATCCTGTGCGACCCCCACCGCGCCGTCGTGATCGGCCACGACCACCGCGTCCAGCTTCGCGGCGGCCGCATGACCTCCCCCGACATCCGCGCCGGCATCGCCATGCTCCTCGCCGCCATGTCCGCCAAGGGCACGTCCATCATCGACAATATCGACCAGATCGACCGCGGCTACGAAGACATCGACACCCGCCTCAATGCCCTCGGCGCCCACATAACCAGACAATAAGATGTCATCTCCGAAATCATTTCAGGAAGAGCAGTTGCTGGCCGCTCTGAAAAGGGGCGACGAGAAAGCTTTTGCGCTGATATACAATGCGTATGTCGGCAAAAGCTACAACTTCGTGTATGCTCTCGTGAAAGATGAGGAGACAGCCAAGGACATCGTCCAGGACACATTCATTAAGGTCTATCTCAAGAGGAACACCATCTCCAAGGTCAGCTCCTTCAGCTCGTACCTTTTTTCGATGCTGCGGAACGCAGTCCTCGACCATTTCGACTCAGAATCCGTCAAGCACCGCTACCTGGATAGGCTGAAGTATTCCTCGGAGGATTTTGCAGACCTGGTGAATGAAGACATGAACGCCAGTGAGTTGAATGAAAGGATCGAAAGTGCCCTCTCCAAAATGCCACGGCAGAGGCAGCACATTTTCAGGCTCAGCCGCTATAAAGGCGTCCCCAACAATGAGATAGCCAGGATGTTCGGCATCAGCAAACGAACGGTTGAAAACCACCTTACCAATGCGTTGCGGGACATCAGGAAAGATATTACCGATAAAGTGAGCGTTTTAGTCCCTTTGATTTGTGCGCTTGCGGCCACTTTGTCGTCTTATATTATATGATAGATAAAGAACGGGAAGAGGCCCTGGAGAAACTTTGGGAAGAGACACCTTCGGACACCGACGTGAAGATGCCTAAGGCCAGTATGGTTTTCTCAAAGGCTCGGAAGATAGAGCGGGCGATGAACGGATATGGCCGGCAATCCGGATTCCTTCCATGGGCGCTGGCTGCCGCGTGCGTGCTGCTTGCCGTCGTCGCGGTCTATCTGTTCCGGCCGGAGCCTGTGACCCGCCTGGTTTCCTCCTCAGTTTCAAAAGGTTACTTCACACTCCCCGACGGCAGCTCAGTGTGGCTCAATAAGGGCAGTTCGCTTACTTTCAGAGGTGGTCTTGACGGCCGCACGAGAAAAGTGACGCTGGACGGCGAGGCCTTCTTTGATGTCAGCCACGACTCAGACCGCCCGTTCATCGTACACAGCAAGGATATGGACATCACCGTGACCGGCACCCGTTTCACGGTAACGTCCTACCCTGAACAGTCCGGCGCCATCTATCTGGAAGAAGGATCCGTGACCGTCAAGGGCGAAGCTTTCCCCGAAACGAAACTCGTCCCCGGACAGGGAATCATTTTCGACGACAGTACCCTTTCCTGGAAGAAAGTCCCCATCCTTGCCAAAGACCACACCTGCTGGACCCAGGAGCGCCTTGTGTTCACGAACACCGCCCTCTCCGACGTATTCACCAGCCTGGAGCACTGGTACCACATTTCCGTGATCTGTCCCAACAAGGAATTCCTGAACAAAACCCGCATCTCCATGACCGTCCGCCAGGAAACCCCGGACAATGTCTTTGAATCGATTGCCCTCCTCACGGGCATTACGTATTCCCGCGAAGAGGGCAACAGGTTCGTCGTTTTGAAATAATACGATTTTTTCGAAAGATTTTCTTTATAGTTTTCTTTCGTTTTAAAAAATCGCAAAAAATGCATCTGGCTATTGCCGAAGCCCATTTCTTTTCATAGTTTGAATGATTTATAATCATTCAAACTATGAAAACATCTCTATCCCCAGAGCAATTCGCTCAGTATGAAGCCATCATCAACGAGTACGACCGCTCTATAATGACTCAAAAACATAATGCGATATGAATTTTGAGTCGTTAGTTCAGAATATCAACACAGTCCATGAGAGCTTGCAGGCTCACGTCGCCCATGCCATTAATCTAGCCTTGACAGCAAGAAACTGGTTGATAGGTTATTACATTGTAGAGTTTGAACAACATGGCGAGGATAGGGCGGTTTATGGAGAAAAGCTTTTGAAGAAGCTTGAATCCCGTATTATGGGCAAGGGAATGAACGAACGCAGATTCAGAGATTTCAGAAGCCTATACCTGTCTTATCCTCAACTTGCAGGTCCGGTCAAATCTTATGTAGTAAACAATGGTGGGATTCGGCGGTTGCTGACCGCCGGATTGTTAGAGGTGATTCGGCGGTTACCGACCGCCGAATCTGTTGAAGATGCTCAAATAGATGACAATCAAGCCATTTCTATTCCTGCGGACAGACTATTCAGCCATCTGTCATCAACGCATCTTATTACGATTTCTACTATTAAAGATCCGCTGAAACGTGCCTTCTACGAAATTGAAGCCATTAATGGTTGTTGGACAACAGAGGAACTAGACCGTCAGATTAGCTCGCTGTATTATGAGCGCAGCGGAATGTCGGATAATAAGGATGCTTTGGCGGCACTTGTTAACAGGCAAGCTATCAAGTTGAAGCCAACGGATATAATGCATGATCCTATGTCCCTGGAGTTTCTTGAGACAGAGAAAAAGTCAACCTGGACTGAAAAAGACCTTGAGAATGCCATTGTAGGACATTTGCAGGAATTTTTGCTTGAACTTGGTAATGGATTCTGTTTTGAATACCGTCAAAAACGGATTCTCATAGACTCGGATTACTTCAAGGCAGATTTGATTTTCTATCACAGAATTCTGAAATGCCATGTGATTGTCGATGTGAAAATTGACCGTTTTCGCCACGAATATGCGTCTCAGATGAACACATATCTCAATTACTACAAATATGAGGTGATGCAACCAGGGGATAATCCACCGGTTGGTATACTTCTTTGTACAGGCAAAGGCGACACGTTGGTCAAATATGCCACGGCAGGTTTGGATCAGAATATATTTGTACAGAAATACATGGTGAGCCTGCCCAGCGTAGACGATCTGAAATCATACGTGGCTGATGAAACAGAAAAGGAAATTGTGAGATTGTCGGGCAGCTTTATTTAATCGATTGCCCTCCTCACGGGCATTACGTATTCCCGGGAAGAGGGCAACAGATTTGTTGTACGGAAATAATCCGTCAGCTGCATTGGTAGGGACCGTGGATGGCTTTTATCCGATAGGCGTAGTCGGTGTCGTCAAGCACATACACATAGAACTCGTTTCCACCTGGAGAGACGCGTATGACCACGTGTCCTTCGGTGCATTTGCACGCGCCGTAGACCTCAGGATACGTTGAGACCAGGCTGGCGGGGATGCCGGTGAAGAACATGTCCTGCGTCGCGGCATAGGCCGCGATAAGGCTCTGCTGGGGCTGTTCTGTGCGTTCATAGAAGCTCTGCGTGACTACTACGTCCGGAGTGTATGCGGCTGCTTCAATGTTATAGGATGCCTCGTTGGACATGTGGTGATGTGCCTTCATGGCTTCGATATGCTTGCCGATGGCATTTGCCACAGTACTGCAGATGTTTTGGTTATTCAAGTCTCCGCTGGCGAAGAAGTCGAAGTTACCGTAACTAAGCAGGAAGGCGCAGGACAGGCCATTCTCGCTCAAAGACAGGTTGGTCTTATCCACAACAGAGTTTCCATTCCACACCATACCACTGCCGGCATAATTCCGGATCTGGAAAGTCGGATATGCGGAGGCGTTGTAGAGCTGCACTATCTGGCTGTTCGATCCCACGCTGAATCGTTCTACCTGGAGTCCGGAGTTCGCCATGTTGTATGTCACGAACTGGCTGTAGTTGTCAATAAGATCCTGCGATTCACCGGTTCCGTAATCCGGATATGAACGGTCAATGAGCTTATTGAACTTCACCCGTTCATACAACGCCGTGACGCCGGCAAGCTGGTACCCTCCCTGCGTATGTTGAGAACGTCCGTTGCCAAAATAGCCAAGGTGGTCTATATGGTAGTGCGTAGCAAGGAAATAGTCCAGGCCATTGTGGCCGGCAGGCATAAAAGTTTTCACGTAAGCCGCCTGAGTCTGCCAGGGTAATGCGCTTTCCGAAGGCTTTGTTGGCGTGTTTGGATATTCCTTTTCTGCCAGGTTGTAGTTGTAAAGGTCACCAGCGTCCACCATCATGGTGGTACCGTCGGGGAAAATGTAAAAGAAACACTCTCCCCTTCCGGTACTTATCGCATGGATGTCAAGGACTCCCTCCTGCCACAAGGGCAGGGGGGCTCCCACTGACGCTTCGTCATAGGCGACCGACTCGTCTCTTCACTGAGGATTCAGCACCGGCAGACCGGTGTTGCCTGGATCGGTGTTGTTTGAGTTGGTCGACACAGTCCAGCCACAGACGGATGCTACGTATTTTGTTCCTCCGGCTGTTACTGTTGCATTATTGGTGATGGATGCAGAATAGTTTTTACATCCACTTATTTCAGACCCGGCGGAGGTGGAGTTGGCCGCTGTGTCGCATCCTACTGCACCGGCAACGCCACCAATACAAGGGAAGTTGATGGGCCCTGTGCCACAGTAAAGAGCAGAACTGATATTTCTGACGCGGCCGTTAACCTCGATAGATCCCTTAGAGGAATCCAGACTGTTTCCATTAGAGCAATCAATAACACGGTTGTGTGCGCATCCAACGACTCCGCCAATTTTGGGACAAGCAGTAGTGGTTTCCGCACCTACATTAAAATTAGCGACAATTTTTCCGACATTCGAGCATTCCACGACATCATTGATAGTGGCTCCAATAATACCACCGATGGAGGCACCTTGCGAGCCGGCGGTGTCAGAACCGGCGTTGGCATATGCTGCGGTCCAATTAAGGGTAATGTTTCCTTCATTCTTGCATTTATAAACAATACCCTTACTAGGCATTGACGCCTCTTTCCAAGGTGCAGCATCATAGCCTCCGGTGTAATTGCCACCAGCAATTCCGCCCACACAACTAATCCTGCTGTACCCGGTTCCGGGATTTACGGTTAAGGTTATGTTTCCATAATTCTTACACTCTTCCAGAATATTGACGGAATTAGTCTGAGTGCTCGAAATGATACCCACGATGCCGCCCAATCCACAACCTCTGGAATAGTGTGAGTTGGAACAAGTAACGTCGCTTCTGTTTACGCAATTCACAAAGCGGCCATTGGTGAGTTTGGGACAGAAAACTCCAAAATTGAAAGCGGTACGGTTCGGGTCTTCTAATGTGATTGTAGCAGCTACTTCACAGTCTTTTATGAGTCCGTTGTTTGCGGAAGCTACGAGAGACATGTTGTTGGCATCCCATTTACAAGTATAGGAAGTGTTGGCGTCAACGATTAATCCTTCCAGCGTACCGGTGCTTTCAATGGTGTTGAAGAGAGAAATCTCCGACGTGCAGTTCTGCACTTGTATATCCTTCACGGTTCCATATACTTTGCGGAATATTGTGGCGCCTATAACAGCATCCTTAATGGCGAAACCCTGGCCGTTGAAAGTAATGCCTGCCGGGACATCGGTAGCATTTCCCGTTACCGAAGCTCCACCATACTCCAGGTCGTTGGCCAGAAGTATTTCGTTGCCGCTGTTCAGCCAGTAATTGTAGTCTGAATTATTGAGAGCATTCTTTAGAAGAACAAGGTCACGAACTGTCTTAACCTGCCGTGGGGCTGCGCTGATACCGCTGAAATTGACGGTAAACTTGCTCACACGTCCTGCGTTGAATTCAAGCGCTTTGGCGCTACAGTTCAAGGTTTTCTCGAAATGGCGGTCTTCCGAAGTGACAACATGTACCATCAGGGCAGAGGAAGAATTCAGGATGGTCGGGGCAATTGCGAACCAAATCGGATTACTGAAATCCGAGATGTTTCTCATTATTATGGAAGGGATTGATCCACCTGACAGGCTTCCATCATCAGCGATGGTTACCGTTCCGCCGATGTTCTGATCCTTGGGTGTCTGAATCTCGACGAATTTCACGGTTTCGCCACCATTAAGGGTAATGCCGCTAATGGTCATCTTGCCATAAGCCGTGGAGTGATTGAAGTCCAGTTTAATGTTATCAACAGGGACATCAGCCGCGCTGCTATAAGACTTTTTGGCATACAGTAATATGCTTGAAGGGTCACAGGATGCCGCCTCGGGTTTTTGGGAATCAGCAGCCGTGGGACTGTGCTTGATTGTGCCGGTGCGTCCGGCGGATTCAGTCGTTGTGTTTGTGGACACGAATATCTCAACGGAGCCTTCTGCCGGCAGTGTTACAGTGATGTCGCCAAAATCAGCAGTGGACCCGCCGTCTGTGGGGGTAACGGTCAAAACTTGTGTCAAATCAGGGTCGCCGTTGATACTGAGCACAACTTCATCCCCGGCCTGCCAGATCATGGGATAGCCCTCGCTGGTCATGTCGCCGAAGGCGGCTTTGTCGGTCAGTATCTCATTGGCCGAAAGGTGGATGGTCTTCGTGATGTAGCCGTCCGGGGTGCTTTCGGGATTCAGGATCTTGTTGCAGGAGGATGCGAGAGCCAGTGCGGCGATCGACATCAGTATGATAGTAATTCTTCTCATGGCATCTTAGGATTAATAGGTTCCATAATCATCCTCACCTACATTCGCGATGCGGTTGGTTTCTGAATTACACACAATGCAGCAGGCTTGTACGGTCACTATGTTGACAAGCGGCTGACAATAATTAAGCAGTTTTTTTGCTTCCATTTATGATTGATTTAAAGATTAGTATAGAATGTGGGCTGGGAGGCGCTGGCGCTGCCGCAGAGGTTGCCTGAGCTTGCAGCTGCGCCGTTGATTGATCCGGCCACCTTGATGGGGCTTGATGAATTGCCAAGGGTGAAGGCGGAGGCGCCGGCGTACTTGCCTACCAGCATGCCGCCGGTGTCGGCCTGGCCGGAAGTGATATAGCAGTCCACGGAGCATCCTTCACCGGTGGAGAGGGCTGCGTCCAGCTGGAGGCCTATAAGGCCGCCGGTGGGGCAGTTGAGGGTGGTGTTGAGAGCGCCGGTGTTGGAACAACCACTTATCTTGAATCCTTCGTGCAGGCCGGCAATGCCACCTGCGCAGTGGAGGGTGGTGTTTGCGGAGTAGGACACGGTGATGTCTCCGGAGTTGGAGCAATTCTGCATGTCGATGTTCGCGATGCCCGCGATGCCGCCGAAGGCATGGTACACTTCAGTGCCGTTGGTCACGTTTCCGCTTTCAACCAGGGGCGCGGCGTTGGTGCATCCTGACACGAGGGCGCCTTCACATCCGGAAGCCTTGCCGAGGATGCCGCCGTAGCCTGATTCGGAAGTGTGGTTGTTGTTCTTGAAGATCCTGCCGGCCGACAGGTTTTCGCAATCCGAAATCAACGTCCTGGACATGGTGCAGCCGATGATGCCTCCGTAATAGCCGGATTTACTCTGGGAGCCTGCTCCCACTTCACCGGCGTTGGTGCATTCGTTGATGATGACGTTGTAGGTGCCACCCTCGGCAGGCTGGTGGTCCATTCCGACGATGCCGCCTATATAGTGGGCGACCTTGATGTTGATGCTTGCGGAGACCTTGCCTTCGTTGGTGCATCCGTCGATGGTCACGCCGTCCACGGCTCCGATACGGCCCACGATGCCGCCTGCAAATGAGGTGCTGATCAGACCGTTAGCCTTTGTGGACAGGTTGATTTCGGCAAAGTTGGAGCAGACTTCTATGGTGGTGTTGGGATTGGTAATCTGCCCGACTATACCTCCGATATACAAATTCCCGGTCATCTTCACTCCGCTGGCATTCTTCACGCTGCCGTAGTTGCAGCATCCAGAAAGGACGACGGGCTCTCCGGAGCCGACACATCCTGCGATGCCGCCCATCCTGAGGCCCATAGTGCCCGCGGCGGGCAGAATCATCGTCAAGGGAACGTAGGACCAGACGTCGGCAATGAGGATCTTGTCGCCGCCCTTGTTGTTCTTGACGACGCCGGCAAGAGCGCCTGCATAGCAGCTTTCAGTTGCCGAATCTACTATGATGGCGCTGACTCCGTCATATTCTCCGGCAGGCGTGCATCCGAGCTTCAGGTTCATGATCACGTTGTCGTCGCTGATGGTGTCGAAAAGGCCGAAGCGGTCAAGTTCCGGGTGCTTTGAAGTGTTGATCACGAAATTGTAGATGCTGTGGCCCTGACCGTTCAGGCTGCAACGCCCCGGGAGGGGAGTCCACTCGTCGCCGCCGAAGTCGATGTCGGCGGTGAGCTTGACCATGTCGCCCCTGACATAAGCGGTGATGTTGTCGGCCCAGGCGTTAAGATCTGCCTTGCTGGCTATCTCCATGGGGAGCATCGTTCCACCGGCTATGCTGCCGAAGGACACGCCGCCGTTGATGGGAAACACTGCTGTTTTGCTGGTGCTGCGGACGAACTTGCCGCCGGCCGTCGTGGTGGCGAAGGTCACGCCGCTGTTGAATTCGGCCGGCATGACAACCGCATAGTAACGGCCCTGGCTGAAGGTTCCGCTTTCGGGCGATACGGATATATAGGAGGAACCGGTGGCCGCCGAGGCGGGGTTGCTGCCGCTCATATCCACGGAAGCAGTTCCCGAAATCAATTCTTCAGCGTTGCCGTAGAAGGTGACGTTGCTGACGTCGTCGGTGGTGATGTCAAAAGCCACAAGGGACACGACGTTCCTGAACAGCATGGAACCGCCGGATGATTGGGCCACCGAGATGAGAGCATCCGGCGCAACATTCCTGCCGGAAGGAATATCCTGGTATTGCTTGAGGCTGATGCTTACGCCAGTCTCGGAGCGGCTCTTTGCCGCACTGAAAGGATACACGGCGCAGAATTCAGTCGCTCCGTCGGACACGGTGCCGCTGATCGTAGCGTTTTTGCCGTTGGCGTTCCAGACGGTGAATTCGTTGGGCTCGGCATTGATTCCGTCGAAGACGGCTACCTTGTCGCCGTCGCTCCAGCGGACGCTGAGGCCGTCTAGCCATGCCTTTGTGCCGGCATCTTCAAGCTGGACGGTGAATTCAATGGGTTTCAGGCCATCCCGGGAGGGCGCGATTTCATGAATGGCCTCTTTTGCGCAGGCTGCAGCCAGGGTCATTGCCGCTGCCGCAGCGATAAATAAAGCAGTTCTTTTCATAAGGCTACCATTCATAATTGGTTAAATCATTGAAATCTTCCGACTCCACGATGTCTGATGAGCATAGCACATGCTCTTCCTGCCACTTTGCGTATTCGCAATGCGGCGAGTCGTAATGTGTCGTTTGTTTGTTCATCTGTATATGTTTTAAAAGTTATTCTTCTCCTTCAGCGAAGGCCTTCAGCGCCCTGGCCATTCCGTGGCCGAACTGGCGCAGCTTATATGGATAGACAAGGGCGTCGTTGGAATAGGCGAACGGGAATTCTATAGTGCGGGAAACCTTTATGTCAGGGATGTTGGCCAGAGCCCACCCGGTGGCATTCATGCCGTCCGTGTAGTTGTGGTCTGCGTTCCAGCTGACTCCGTAAGGCAGGTCATCGGAAGTGCGGTAGTTAAGTCCGCCTTCCTGGTATTTTTCCATCAGCCGCGAGAAAACGAACTCCTCTGGTTTCGAGTTCTCCTTGAACGGGCTGTAGATGTAATTGTCGTTGTACTTGTAGAGTTTGGGGTCATGGCAGTCGATATAAATGTCAGGCTGGGTCTCGGCCATAAGGCTGGCCAGGGCGGCGGTTTCGGGGAACAGAAAATCGGTGTAGTCCCTGTTGTGGTCGTGCGGGAGCCTCCATTTGCCCTGGTCGCCTTCCACAGAGCCGTCCATGTCCACGAAGGGGACGACGTTCAGCTCAATATTGTCCCTGAGCCATTCGCCCAGCTCGCTGTCTTCCAGGAAGGCGGCGGTGATGCCTTCAACGACGTATCCGGCCGGAGCCTCCGAGCAGTGGTGGCGGCAGCTGACGACGACAGACAGTTTCGGGGCGGATTTCTTGGGCGAGATCCTGAAGAACGGGACGTCCCTTCCCTTGCGGCTCTTGCACAGGACGCCTGTCTCATACTGGCCCTTGTGCGGCGCGTTTATGAAGGAATACCACATTTCAGGTGTGTAGGGGTGGCATTCATAGAACCATACTTCCTTTGCGTCTGCGGGGAAGTCGTAGGTGAACTGGAACTTGGTCGCTCCTTCTTCGGCAAGGTACTCGTAGGACTTGCCCTTGTCCAGTGATACCACCGGGCCGCGCTCGCAGATGGCGAAACTCTTCGTGAACACGAAGGTCAGCTTCTTGCCCTGCGCGCCTGTGACGCGGAACGCCCAGTAGAACCAGGCCTTCTTGGAGCCCCTCAGTTCCTGGTGGACATAGACCGTGTCGTTCACCATCCTTTCGAACACGATGTTGCCGGCCGGAATGTTCTTGTCCACCACAACTTCGCCGCTCGGACTGCAGGCGTAGATGGCGGCCACAAAAACAGCCAGGATAATCAGATAGAAACGTTTCATTTGTTATTCGCTTTTATATGGTCCGTAGATTGATTTGACTTTATATTCTTTGTCGGTGTCGTCGAGCACGAAGACGTAGAAATCTCCGTCAGGCGCAACGCGTATGACTATATGTCCGCCTTCGCACTTGCAGTCTTTGTAGATTTCCGGTGAGGCATTGACAAGTGTCATCGGGAGGTTCGTGAAGAACATGTCCTGCTTCCCGGAATACTCTTTTATGATATTCTGGTTGGGCTGGATGTCGCGTTCGTAGAAACTTTGCGTCACCACCACCTGCGGCTGGTAAACTTCGGCCTCTATGGCGTAGGAGGCCTCGTTGGACATGTGGTGGTGGGCCTTCATCGCTTCTATCTTCCTGCCTATTGCCTTCGCTACCGCCTTGCAGGTGTTCTGCTGGTTCATGTCGCCACTGGTGAAGTAGTCGAACTTGCCATAGCTCAGCAGGAATGCGCAGGACAGGCCGTTCTCGTGCTGCGCTTTTGTGTCGATGACTGTGCTGCCGTCCCAGACAAGTCCGCTCGCCGCATAGCCGAAAACGCTGAAACCAGGATAGTCTTCCGGGTGGTATACAGGTGCCAGCTGTTTGTCGGTGCCTACATTAAAGCGCTCCGGTATCAGCCCGCTATGCTCCGAGTTGTACTGGATGAATTTCCGGTAATTCTTTAACGTTTTCAGGCTCTCGTCATCCGGGTAATATGGCCAGGACCTGTCGATAACCCGGTCGAAAGGCACTATGGAGTACAATCCCGTCGGGCCTGCAAGGGCATAGCCGCCGTCCTGATGCATCTTACGTCCGTTGCCTATGTGGCCGTAATGGTCCATGTGGTAGTGGGTAATAAGGCAGTAATCCAGACGGTCATGGCCTTCTGGCAGGAAATGACGGATGTAGTTGGCATACACCTCCCATGGCTCTTCCTCGTCAGACGGTCGGGCTGGAACGGGCTCGTACTTTGAAGGCTTGTAGCCGAACAGGTCGCCGGCATCAACGAGCATGGTCGTGCCGTCCGGATAAATGATGAACGAGCATTCCCCGCGCCCCGTGTTGACGGCGTGGATGTCCAGCAGACCTTCCTGCCAGCCCGGCAGGGTAGCTCCGACCTGCGCGACCGGAGGCTGCTGGACTGACAGAAATGCCGCAACCAATAAAAAAACTAAGGACATCACTCGCAGGTATATGGACCGTTGATGGATTTCACGTTATATTTTTTGTCCGTGTCGTCGAGCATATAGACCCAGAACTTATCACCGTTTTCCGCAACCCTGATGACCACGTGGCCGTTCATGCCCTTGCAGGCGTCGTAGATGTCGGAGCGTGCAGTGATGAGGCTCTGGTCTATGTTGGTGAAGTACAGGTCTTCGGAGCCGGAGTATTTCTGGATGATGCTTTGCTGGGGCTGGGTAGTCAGGGCGTAGAAGCTCTGCGTGACCACGACTTTAGGCTTGTAGGCCTCGGCCTCCACATCGTAGGTGGCCTCGTTTGACATGTGGTGGTGGGCCTTCATCGCTTCGATGTTCTTCCCTATGGATTTGGCGATTGCGGTGCAGGTGCTCTTCTCGTTAAGGTCGCCGCTGGTGAAATAGTCGAACTTGCCGTAGCTGAGCAGGAAGGCGCAGGACAGGCCGTTTTCGTAGCGGGCGTGGGTGTCGTATTCCTTGTTTCCATCCCAGACTTTTCCGTTGACTGCATAACCAAAGACCTTGCAGGAAGGGTATTTGGCGGCGTTGTATTTCATTGCGAGCTGCTGGTCGGTGCCGATCTTGAAGCGCTCGGCCGTGAGGCCCGAGGTCCTTGCCTGATAGTCCAGGAAGTTTGCAAACATACTCCTGGAATCGGGCGAGGCGTTGGCGTCGTCGTCTTCGCTGTTCGTCGCATAGTCTGGGTAAAGCCTGTCGATCGACTTGGCGAACTGTATGTCCTGATAGATCCCCATAGGGCCGGCATAGCAGTAGCTTCCCGCGGTGTTGTTTATGCGCCCGGTGCCCAGGTAGGCCATATGGTCAATGTGGAAATGGGTCAGCACGAAGTAGTCGATCTTCGCATGACCGCTTGGCATAAAGTACTTTATATAGGAACCGTAGGTCTTGTAGGGGATGGATTCCGTCGTTGGACGCACAGGCACTCTGTTGGCCTTCTTGCTCATGTACAGGTCGCCGGCGTCCACGAGCATGGTGGTTCCGTCGGGCAGGATGAAGAAAGTGCACTCACCGCTTCCAGTGTTGATGGCATGGATGTCAAGGACACCCTCCTGCCAGTGCGGAAGCGGTTTCCCGACCTCCACCTCGAAAGCACCTCGGGTGTCGGTCGGATTGTTGTTGTTCTGGCCTCCGTTGTCCGGGTCGACTTTGGGTCCGCAGGCGACGGCGGCCAGTAAGGTGATTACAATCAGTTTGTTTTTCATTGCAGTGTGGCTTTTATTCCGTAGATGAAGCACCGGGGCGCATTACCACCGGAAGCAGATGATGCCGCAATCTTTATCTGTGTTTCGGATGTAGCTCCGGATATGTAGAACTCAAACCTTGAAGTGGGTTTGTATATACTTGCGTTATAAGAGGATCCTGCAGTCATCAGGTATTCGGTTCCGATGTTGTACTTCGATCCGCTCAGACTGCCCAGGTCGCCGCTCTTGGCTTCCACCTTCACTCCGTTGGCATCCTGGCCCGCACTCTGGCTGGCTTTGCCTCCGGTGAAACTGCCGGCTCCGAGGATAGTGATGGGAATGTCGGCTTTGGATGTTGATGAATAACGGGCGATATCCACGGTCAGGACTATGTTCTGCGAGCCGGAAATCTTTGAGAATTTGGGCGTTATCAAATAGTTGTCCTGCTGGCCGGTGTTGTTCATCTGGATGGCGCCGGGGCGTTCGTCAACATAGACGAATTCCCAATCCTGGACGCCGCGGTTCTTGATATATTCGTCGCAGGCTCTGATATTCACCTTGAGCGTGGGATAGTCCCACATCTGACCGATGCTACCGGAAGAAGACCATTTCCCGCTGTTGTTGGTGCCTGGCTCCAGTCCGTCGAAAGATTCGGCAGTTCCGTTATAGATGGTGCCCAGAAGGTAGTTGATAGCGTCGCCGCCGTAGGTGAAGAGGTCGAACTGCTCGTCGAAGACTACAGTCGGGTCGTCCTTGACAAGCTCCAGGTAATAGGAACCGTACTGCTTGTAGGTCTCGTCGTAGGCTACTTTAACCTTGCCCGGGGCGTCCATGTTGAGCCACAGCTTGTTGCCGCCTTCAGAAATGGGCTGGAGAGCGCCAATGGCCTTGTCCACCTTATAGAAGCGGGTGTGCTGGGGCGTGAAATTATAGAATGGCAGCGCTGACATCATGTGCTTGCAGGTGCCGAGGCCGCCGGCTCCCGAATAGGAGGTGAAACCCAGTTCCTGATCTTCGTTCTTGATGGTGATTTCTCCAACGGCAGGAGCGTCTATGATGAGTTCCCAAACGCCGGGCTGGCTTTCGGTACAGCTGCCGCAGTCCACGCCGTCCAGGAGGACATTTATCTTCTTGTTGGTGAACTCTTTGACGGAGGAGCTGATCGTGCCCATTGATTTCCCGTTGAGCGTAACAGTGAAACTGATGTCACCGGAGCCGGTAGGGGTGCCTTCAATGGGTATGACAATGGAATTGTTGCCCGCCGTCAGGGTAAAATCGCCTCCTTGCACGGAAAGGCCCTCAGTGGCCCCGGACATAGAGCATTCGACTGTCGCTTTTTCCGCGCCGGTGGCGTTCTTGTAGGGGATGGCCAGGAAGGCGTTGCTCAGCTGGTACTGCTTCAGCAGACCGGACATATAGAGCTCGCCGATTTCGAAATTGGTCTTATCCTGCCGTACAACAACGGGATAACGGTTGCCGCCGTGGACCAGGTAGAAGGTGCCTTCCCGGGCGTCTCCCATGTTACCGGATACCTGGATGTAATATGTCTGGTATTCGGTGCCGTTGCCGGAACCGCTGTCGGGATTCAGGCGTATCCAGTCCAGGTCGCATTCGGAAGTCCATTCTCCGGAGCAGAGAAGGTATTGGGAAATATTCTGCTCAAAGCAGTCGCAGGATATTGAGTCGTATTCCCTTTGAAACACATCAACTTCTTTTTGGCAACCTGCAACAAACAGGAGGCTCAGGCAGATTATTGAAAAAGTCTTTTTCATATTCGGGTGTGTTTTTTACCAACCATAATTCTGTCCAAGTCCCTCGTTAAGAGTCACATCTGCTGAGGGAATGGGGTAGAGATACTTTTTCTCGGACCAGGAGTAGCCCTCGCAGAAAGCGGAGTAGGCTATGATATAGCCGTGGTCGCCTTCGGAGAGGTAGTGGCCTGCGGAGGAGAGGGAAGAGCCGTTGTAGTTGATTGCGAGTACGTTGATGCCGGCCTTTTCAGTCAGCTTGGCTGACACATAGTTGTCGGCCTGTCCGTCGCCGTCAAGGTCGAGGTTTTGCTCGATGCCGGAAATCCAGATACCGGTCTTTGGCATGATCAGGCGCTCGCCGATATGCCAGCGCATCACGTCCTTCATCCGGAGTCCTTCCATGACAAGCTCAATCCCGCGCTCGCGGCGAATTTCGAGGATCACGGGGTCCGTAACGGTGTTGAGGAAGTATTCTACAAGGTAGGGGTCGGCCTTGGTCGGATAGATGCTCTTGACACCGGCTCTTTCGCGGACGAGCTTGACGGACTTGTCCCAGACGCCCTGCGTGCATTCTCCCAGTTCCGCCTTTGCTTCGGCGTAACTGAGGAGAATTTCAGCGTAGCGGATGAGGGGAGCGTCCGTGTAGGTGGCGTCGGAAATCTCATCGTGGATAGCATCGGTGAGCCATTTCACGGGCTGATAGCCGGTCTTGGCGCATGCCAGGTTGGGAGGGAAGGCCTTGGTGCCGTTTTCGCGGGTGAATCCCGGAGTGCGTACTGTCTGGGCAAAACGGTAGTCGCGGTCCTTGGCTTCTTCGGCGAGGGTTGCCTTGTAGTATTCCTTGCCCGTGTATTTGTCCGTGAACGGTGTTCCGTCCAGGCAAAGGTAGGTCATCATGAAGTCCCTGTTTAGGGCCCAGATGAAGTGGCCCGTGTTGGTCAGGTAGTCGTTGATAGAATTGTCTTTGTTGTAGACTTTCAGCGTCTCGTCGTAGTCCCTGGCCCAGATGAATTCGTTCGTGTAGGAGGAGCAGCCGTCGGCGCAGGTGAACATATCCCTGTACTGGGTCCGCCTGTTGGCGGTGTTGTCGGTCAGGTAGTAAAGCTTGGAGTCCATGATTTCCTCGCAGGCCTTGACGCATTCCCGCAGGTACATGTTGCCTTCCTCTTTTTCCTCAGCCGTCCATGCTGTTCCCTTGGAAGGATCGGTCTCATGGTATTTGCGGTAGGTGCCTTCGTAGAGGCAGAAACGGGCCTTGATGCCGAGGGCTACATATTTGTTGATGTTGGTGCTGCGGACCCTGTACTTGTCGTCACCGAGGCAGTTCTTGCAGGCGTAATCCAGGTCTTCCAGTATTCTGGCGGCGACAAAGGACCTGTCATCCCTTGTCCGGTAGAGCTCTGCTTCGTCGGTGGGGTCGAGTACGTGGTCGTACCACGGGACGGCCCCGTATCGCTGGAGCTTGGCTATGTAAAACATGGCCCTGAAGAAGCGGCCTACGCCTTCATAGTGGGCCATTATGGACGGTGCAACATCGGCTGCGCCCATGTTCTCTATGAAGTAGTTGATGGAACGCAGGGATGTCCAGCTCCAGGAGCTGTTGTCGGAGACGCCGTAGCGGCCTGTATAGAACAGGTATTCCCCGTCCCATGCCTGGGCGTCCACGTATTTGTCTGCATCCAGGAGGTCCTTGATCTCTGTTGCGTAAGTACGCAAGAGGCCGTTGGTGTAGATCTGGAGCGAAGATTCGTCGGTGAAGAAGTATTCACTCTCTATTGCATTGGGACTGACCTTTGTCAGGAAGTCAGTGCAGGAAACGGCAAGTATGGAAAGAAGTGCCGGGAGTATAATGGATTTCTTCATCTTTTTAGAATTTAAGGTTCATGCCGAAGGTTAAACTCTTGAACATGGGGTATGAGTTGCCGTCGATCACGTCGCTGAAGTCGGAGTCGCCGCTTCCCACTGTTTCGGGATCCAGGTTGGGGGCCCATTGCCACAGGGGCGTCACCGTGAACAGGTTCTCTCCGTTCACGAATATCTTAAGTCCGGAGACCCCTATGGCTTTGCAGACCTTCTGGCTGAAACTGTAGTCCAGCTGGATGTTCTTGAGCCTCAGGTAGGCGGCGTTCTGGATGTATCTCGTGTTCGGGATTTCCAGCAGGTAGTTCTTGCTGTCCACACCGCTGGACTGGTAGGAAGTAATCCTGGGCCAGTAGGCTGTGTCGGGATTGAGACATTCGGAGCCGTCTTCGGTCAGCTGGCACATTGTCGGGCTGTCCATGGCGTGGATTTTAGGAAGGAAGTATAGGAACGGCCTGTCATATTTGCCCCAGAAGTAACTGGCGTCGGAGCCGGGGTACCAGTCCCTCTTGCCTACGCCCTGGAAGAATACGGAGAGTCCGATTCCGTTCCACGTTGCAGACATATTTATGCCGTAGCGGTATCTGGGGGACTTGTTGCCCACTATCCTCATGTCACCGTGGTCGTCCAGTGTGAGGTTCCCGCAGTCGATTACGTCGTCTTCGTTGAGGTTCGCGACTTTGACCTGGCCGGGCCTTGTGACGTTGTCATAGGCCTGCTTAAAGGTCTGCGTCGCATGGTTCGCTATGTCTTCATAGTCTTTGAAAAGGCCTTCCACTTCATATCCCCAGAGTTCACCCAGTTCCATTCCGACATAGTACTGAGGCTCGCCGGCGATTATATTGGCGATTTTGCCGAGTGAGTTGCCGTCGTTGCCTTCATACTTGGTTATGAATGAACGGCTGTCCCAGAGAGTGCCTTTAACGCTGTACTTGAAGGGCTTGCCGCCAAGTTTGAACTGGTCGCGCCACTGGAGTGAAAGCTCCCAGCCCTTGGTCTGCATGGCGGCGTAGTTGCCTTTCGGGGCGGAAGCGCCGTACACCGGAGGCAGGGTGACGCCGGTGGTGTACATGTTCGTGGTGTTTCGGATGTAGTAGTCGAAGGTGGCGGAGAAGCGGTTCTTGAACATGTCGATGTCGATGCCCGCGTCGTAGGTGGATGCCGTTTCCCAGGTCAGAGATGAGGGCACCAGGCTGGCCACCGTCGTGTAGGACGGAAGGGAACCGTCGATGACTATGTCAGAGGCCTTCTTGATGCTCATCGTGGACGTGTATTTATAGGGATCTACGTTGCCGTTTCCCATCGAGCCGGCGGAGAGCCTTATCTTGGCATTGTCGAGCACGCCGCGGCTCCATCTCATCCAGGGCTCGTCGGAGAGCCTCCAGCCCACGGATGCGGACGGGAAGAAGCCCCAGCGGCTGTTGATGGGGAACTTGGATGAGCCGTCGTAGCGGCCGCTCACTTCCACCAGATACCGGCCGAGGAAGGAGTAGTTGACGCGGAAGAAGGCGCCCAGGTATGACCACTCGTTGCCTCCCGAGGTGACGCTGGATTCGCCTTCCATAAGCGCGAAGGAAGGTTTCTCGGAAATGAATCCTACTCTTTCCGCGGTTGTGGTTTTGTAGGTGCGCCATTCGACGTTGTAGCCCACGAGGGTGGTGAGGCTGTGCTTTTCGCCTATCTTTGGGGTCCAGGTGGCATAAATGTTCGCCGCCTGGTAGTCGGTCCTGTAGGTGGTTTGGGTGAGTCCGTCGCCGCGTTTTTCGCTTTCGTAGAGCAGGATGCCGGGCTCCTTGGAGTATGCCACCATGTTCTGGACCAGCAACCTGGTGCGCCCGGTGTAGTTGTAGGAGTAGTCGGCCTGTAGTTTCAGGACGTCCTTGATGAGACTGGCGTCCAGTCCGAGCTTGTTGCGCAGGTAGATGTAGTCGTTCTCCAGGTAGTTGTTGCCCTCCACGAACGCGGCGTATCCGGAGATGCCGGAGGCTGGGGTCCAGGTGCCGTCGGGGTTCTTGAGGGGCGTCATCGGCTGGAGACAGTGCTGTATGTAACGGTACGGTGACTGGCCTGAGGAGGTGCGGGGGATATGGGACCAGTTGGTGCTGACGCTGGTGTTGTTGGTCAGGGTGAGCCAGGGACGGATTTTGAGAGTGCCCTTGGCGCGCATGCTGAATTTCTTGTACTTCTCGTTGCCGATCTTGAAGACACCGTCGGAGCCGTAGTAGCGTCCGGACACGTAATAGTCGGCGTTTTCGTTGCCGCCGGACACGGAGATGTTATGCTCCGTGGAACCGTGCCAGTCGCTGTAGAACTCTTTCATCCAGTCGTGGTTGTCGAGGTAGATGTAGCCGAAGCCGCTGATGTCGTTGGACCGCACCACCTTGGCGAGCGACGGGTCGTTCTTGCGGCGCATGATTTCATTGTAGATATTCTCCGAATACGGGGCCTTGGAGTCCAGGTGGTTCAAGAGCGTACGGGACGCGTTGTAGTAGCCCGTATAGGCCGCTTTCCACCAGTCCAGCCATTCGTTGGGGTCGGTGATGCCGTCGGGGATGACGGTCCTGCGGTTGATGCTGAAGGAACCGCTGTAGTTGATCACGGGACGGCCTTTCTGGGCGGCCTTTGTGGTCACGAGTATCACGCCGAAAGCGCCCCGGGCGCCGTACACCGCGGCGGAGGAGGCGTCCTTCAGCACGGAGATGCTCTCGACGTCCTGCGGGTTCACGGAACTGAGGCTGCCTTCCACGCCGTCGATCAGCACGAGGGCGTCGCCGCCGGCGCCGACGGAGGTCTCGCCGCGGACGTTGTAGGAGCCTTCATGTGAGGGCTTGCTGTCGTTGATGGTGATGTTGAGGCCGGGGATTTCACCCTGCAGGGAGCGCAGCAGGTTGGAGTTGGCACGGTTGCCGACCACCTCGCTGCCGACCGCATCCACGGAGCCTACGAGGTCCCGCTTCTTCATGGTGGCGTAGCCCACCACTACGACGTCGTCAAGGGCGATCAGTTCCTGCTCGATCCTAATGTTGCATTCCGACTGCTTTTCGGAGATGGCGACTTCCGTTGACTTGTAGCCAAGGCAGGATACCGTGATAGTGGCCGGGCCGTCGACGTTGTCCAGGGAATAATAGCCCGCGGAACTGGTCAGGGTGGCATTCTTCGTGCCTTTCAGCATCACCACGGCACCTACAACCGGCTGGTCTGAATCATCAGTCACCACGCCGGTCACGCTCCGAAAAGGGTTGGTGTCCGAGCTTTGTTTTTGGGGGTGTGCTTGTGCCTGGCTTGAAGACTGGTAGTTCAGTACCAGTTGCCGGCCGTTCATTGTGACCTTGATTCCAGGCCAGACTTCGGCCAGGATTGCAGCCACATCCTTGTTGTCGGCCTTCACCGACACGATCTTGTCCAGGTCGAGCTCAGAATCCACATACGCGAAGGTGTAGTCAGACTTTTCCTCAATGGCTTTCAGCAGCTGCCTCGCGGGCACCTGCTGCAGATTGAGGGAAACTTTGGGCATCTGCGCAAAAGCGGAAAATGAAGAGCATAGCAATACGGCCAGCATGGCGGCCATAATGGTTACCAGTTTTCGTTTCATTTTCTTACTGTTATCGGTTTCACTATTATGACGGATAAGGAGGCATTTACGCACAAACGCAGCCAACATACCGCAATTTTTACTACATTTGCATTCCGGAAAAAGATATCTTATGTACAGAACCCACACTTGCGGAGAGCTCCGCATAGCCGACAAAGGCAAGAAAGTCACCCTGGCGGGATGGGTGCAGAAATCCCGCAAACTCGGAGGTATGACATTCATCGACCTGCGCGACCGCTACGGCATCACGCAGCTGGTGGTCGAGGCCGACGCCGCTCCGGAGCTGGTCGAGACCGCTTCTTCGCTCGGCCGCGAGTTCGTCATCCAGGTGGAAGGCGAAGTGCTCGAGCGCGAGAGCAAGAACCCCCGCATTCCGACAGGTGACATTGAAATCAAAGTGCTCGGAATCACCATATTGAACCGTTCATCAGTGCCCCCGTTCACCATTGAAGAGAACTCCGACGGCGGCGAGGACCTGCGTGCCAAGTACCGCTACCTCGACCTGCGCCGTCCGCCCCTCCAGAGGGCGCTTGCACTGCGTCACCGTCTCGCCCAGGAGATCCGCACCTACCTGGACGGCAAGGGCTTCATGGAGATAGAGACCCCTTACCTGATCAAGTCCACCCCTGAGGGTGCACGTGACTTCGTGGTCCCGTCCCGAATGAACCCCGGCACTTTCTACGCCCTGCCGCAGAGCCCCCAGACCTTCAAGCAGCTGCTGATGGTGGCGGGCTACGACCGCTATTTCCAGATCGTGCGCTGCTTCCGTGACGAGGACCTGCGCGCCGACCGCCAGCCCGAGTTCACCCAGATCGACTGCGAGATGTCGTTCGTGGAGCAGGAGGACGTCCTGAACACCTTCGAAGGCATGATGCGTAACATGTTCAAGAACGCCCTGGGCGTGGACATTCCGGATCCGCTGCCCCGCATGAGCTGGTTCGACGCCATGGACAATTACGGCTCCGACAAGCCCGACGTGCGCTTCGACATGCGTATCCACGAGGTCACGAAGCTGGTTCAGGGATGCGGCTTCAGCGTGTTCGACGGCAGCGAGTACATCGGCGCCATCTGCGTGCCCGGGTGCGGTGAGTACACCCGCAAGCAGCTGGATGAGCTGACCGAGTGGGTGAAGCGTCCGCAGGTGGGCGCAGCGGGGCTGGTGTATGTGAAACTGAATGCCGACGGAAGCGTGAAATCGTCCGTGGATAAGTTCTACACCCCTGAGCAGCTGCAGGCTGTTGCTGCCGAATGCGGCGCTGCGACCGGGGACCTGCTGCTTCTTATGTGCGGTCCCAAACGTGCCACTCAGACGCGCCTCGGCGTGCTCCGTATCGAACTGGGCAACCGCCTGGGATTCAGGAATCCGAAGGTGTTCGCGCCGCTGTGGATCGTGGACTTCCCGCTGCTTGAGTGGAGCGAGGAAGACCAGCGCTTCTACGCCATGCACCACCCGTTCACGGCTCCTAAACCGGAGCACCTGAAGTGGTTCTATTCCAACGCCAAGGAGGATCTGGAGCGCGTGTGCGCCAACGCCTACGACTTCGTGCTGAACGGCACCGAGCTGGGCGGCGGCTCCATCCGTATCCACGACGCCGAGATGCAGAAGCGTATGTTTGAGGTGCTGGGCATATCGCCCGAGGAGGCGGACTACAAGTTCGGCTTCATCATCAACGCCTTCAAGTTCGGTGCCCCGCCGCACGGAGGCCTCGCCTTCGGCTTCGACAGGCTCTGTGCCCTCTTCGGCGGCCAGGAGACCATCCGCGACTACATCGCCTTCCCGAAGAACAACCAGGGCCGCGACGTGATGATCGATTCCCCGTCCAAGATCGACCAGGTCCAGCTCGACGAGCTCTTCCTCGCCTCTACCGTCAAGGAATAATGTCAGGAGACGATTACAGGATAATGGTGGACACCGTGGAGAACGGTGTGCGGCACGTAACGGCGGCGCCGAGCTCGATGGTGTGCTCCAAACTCATTGATTTTGACCTTATTGACGGCCGCATCCATAACCTCCGCTACCTCGGTGGCTGCAACGGCAACCTCCAGGCGCTCGGCGCGTTGCTGGAGGGCGCCCCGGCCGAGTTCGCCCTCGAGCGCCTCTCGGGCATCAACTGCTCCGGCCGCGGTACCTCCTGCTCCGATCAGCTCGCCCGCATCCTCCGCCAGGTAATCGGGAAGTAGCCCCCGGCTACTGTTCCTTGATCAGGCTGTCGAAGGTGGTGCGGGAGACGGGCAGGGAGAAGGCGATGCCCTGGCCGTCCGTGGTGAATCCGGAATCCTTGTAGATGGCGCGCATCACGTTATCCTTGATGTCGGAACTCACAAGGATAAGCACGACCTCCTTGTTGGGCTGTATGCTGATGTTGAAGAATTCTTCAGCCTCGGGGTTGGCCGTGCCGCGGCCCTTGACGACAGAGCCACCGCGGGCGCCGGCCTTGCGCGCCGCTTCCGCCACGTTCTGTGAAAAACCTGCGTTGACGATACAGACGATTAATTCGTGTTTGTTTTCCATAAAGAATGCTATTTGACAGTGGTTCTTTCGTTGCTTAAAAATCCATAGACCATAGTGCCTATGACGCTGGTGAGCGATACAGTGAAGGCGATGCCCTTGTAATCTCCCCCCTTGACCATAGTCTCGCGGAAGAAATCCACGAGGCTCGCAGCCTCGTCTTCACGCACCACGCTGGCCAGCAGTGTCTTAGGTGCCGTGGCGAGCCCCAGCGAGCTCAGGAGCAGGTGGGACACGCCGCTGACCGGAGTCGAGAACTGCATGTTGGCCTGGTGGGACTGGATTACGCTGGAATAATATGCCGCCTTCTTGTTGTGGACGACAGCGATGAACAACTCCAGCTTTACAGGTGCGATATTCCGTGTTTCCATGGCCTACTCGAAATAGATGATTTGGTCGTCGGCGGATTCAAGGATACGGCGCATGGCTGCGGACTTCCTGCGGCGCACGCTCAGCACCGACTTGAATCCCAGAGACTGGATGGTAATAAGAGGAGTCATCGCCACCATGGCCACCACGCCGAATGCGAAATCCAGCACGGACGACTCTCCCTGCATGGAAACGCAGGTGCCGATGACCATCGGCAGGATGAAGCTCGAAGTGAGGGGGCCGCTGGCCACGCCGCCGGAGTCGAAAGCTATAGCTGTGTACAGCTTCGGCACGAAGAACGACAGCCCCAGCGAAATCAGATATCCCGGCACCAGATAGTACAGGATCGAGAATCCCAGATACACTCTCAACACCGACAGGCCGATGGAAACGCCGACGCCCAGCGAAAGTGCGAGCATCATCTGCCGCTTTGAAACTTCCCCGTTCGTGATCTCTTCCACCTGGTTGTTCAGCACATGCACGGCAGGCTCGGCGAGCACCACCACATTGCCGATGATGAAGGCGAAAATGATTATAAGCCACGGAGTTTCAGCTGCCAGCTCCAAGCCTATCTTGTAGCCTATGGGCATGAATGCCATCTCCACCGCCGACAGGAAAATGACCAGGCCTACGAAGGTGTACGCAGCACCAATCAGCACCTGCATCAGCTTCGTCCGCGGCAACTTCAGCACGATGAACTGAAGGATGAAAAACACACCCAGCACCAGCAGCAGCGAGCGCCCCACATCTTCAGCCTGCCCGAGGAAAACCTCACCGATACCGTCGTTCAGGATGGCGTCCATGGAATAGTCCGGCACCTTGTAGTCGAGGCTCCCGCTGGAGAACAGCGACAGGAAAAGCACGGCAAGGATGGGACCCACGGAGCACAGGGCAATGAGTCCGAAGCTGTTCTCACTGGCATTGCGCCCGCCTATGGTCATGGCGATGCCCACTCCCAGCGCCATCAGGAACGGCACGGTGATAGGGCCGGTCGTCACGCCCCCGGAATCGAAAGACAGGGACATGAGCGAGCCCCTGCCGCTCTCGATAAGGATTGCCGTGACGCAGAACAGCGTCATATACAGGAACATAAGGATGGCCGGCAGATCAAGATGGAACAGAATCCTGTACACTCCGAGCACCAGCAGCAGGCCGACGCCCGCGCCGACGGTGTATATGAGTACATTTCCGTTCATCACGGCGCTGACCTGTTCGGCCAGCACGGAGAGGTCCGGTTCGGCCACCGTAATCAGCACGCCCATCAGCAGGCTCACGCCGAGGAGTATTGTGATACGGCGGGACTTGGTCAGACCTTCACCAATGTACTGCCCCATCGGCGTCATGGCAAGGTCCGCGCCCATGTTGAAGAGGCCTATGCCGAACACCAGCATCAGGGTGGCAATAAAAAACACGACAAGCTCATGGACGGAGATTTCCACCCATGGTGACAGATACAGCACGAGCACCAGCACGCTGACAGGCAGCACCGAAGTGAGTGCCTCCTTCAGTTTGCCCAGCAGGGAGCTCCAGAGTTGCCCAGACAAGCTGTCCGAATCTTTCATCAATGATTTTTTGTCCTGCAAAGATACTTCTTTTTTAGCTACATAACCAAAGACGGACATAATTTGTTATCTTTGCGCCCCGTATGACGTTAATCCTGACAGGAAGCCCCACCCGATACGGTGAGGACAGGTTCACGACCGACAATGACTTTCTGGCCGCCGTCAAGGCCTTGCTGCCCGAGGCGCCCAGGGTGCTGCTGGTCAGCGCCGCTCCGGACGACCGTGCCTTCACCGACAGCGTGCTGGACGGCATGTCCCTGTGCATACGGAATTCCGGCATCACTCCAGCGTGCGTGACTATGCTCGACCGGCGTAACGCGCCGCTGGCGCCGTCTCTGGTCAGTAGCGCCGACTGGGTGATCCTGTGCGGCGGCCACGTGCCCACGCAGAACCGTTTCATCCATGAAATCGGCCTCCGTGAGCTCCTGAAGGGCTTCGGCGGCCTCGTGATGGGATGCAGTGCGGGTTCCATGAACTGCGCCGAACTTGTGTATTCACATCCGGAGCTTCCCGGGGAGGCTGTCGATCCCAAGTACCGCCGCTGGTTTCCCGGACTCGGTCTCACTCGCCTGCAGATCGTGCCCCATTACTATCAGGTGCGGGATGTGGTGACTGACGGGCGCCGGCTCTTCGAGGACGTGATCTTTCCCGACAGCCTCAACCATTCCTTCTACACCTTCCCCGACGGAGGCTACATCCTGGTCAGGGACGGCCGCAGCACGCTCCACGGCACGGCCTGGGAGATTTCCAACGGCCAGATGCGTCAGATTTGCAGTGAAAATAAAGTGTACACCTTTATGAACGTTGTTTTTATTTCCCCCCATTTTCCGCAGACCTACAGCCACTTCTGCGCCGGCCTCAAGGCAAACGGCGTGAATGTGCTCGGCATTGCGGACGCGCCCTACGGGGAACTCACCGACGAGCTCCGCGGCGCCCTCACCGATTATTACCAGGTGCGCAACCTCGAAGACTACGACGAGGTCTACCGCGCCGTGGCCTGGTTCGCCCACAGGTATGGCCATATCGACTGGATTGAGTCCAACAATGAATACTGGCTGGAGCAGGACGCGCGCCTGCGCACCGATTTCAACGTCTCTACCGGCCTCCACTCCGACCGCATCTCCGGCATCAAGAACAAGTCCGAGATGAAAAAGTTCTACGCCCTCGGAGGCGTGCCCACTGCCCGGCAGATAAAGGCCGCCGAGGGGCTGAAGGCAGTGCAGGCATTCACGCGCAAGACCGGCTTCCCGATTATAGCCAAGCCCGACAACGGCGTAGGCGCCGGCGGCACCTTCAAGATCCACTCCGACAGCGAGTTGCAGGAATGGTTCAAGGCTCACGAGGCCGATTACGGCTCCTTCGTTATCGAGGAGTTCATCACGGGCCTGCTGGTCAGCTACGACGCTATCTTCAATCTTGACGGGAAGCCCGTGTTTGAAAACAACACTGTGTTCCCGACACCTATTATGGACATAGTGCACAATAACCTGGATACATGCTACTGGACCAACAGGGACGTGCCCGCCGCCCTCGCGAAGATAGGGCGCAGGACGGTAGCGGCGTTCGGCGTGGCCGGACGTTTTGTCCACCTGGAGTTCTTCCAGCTCGATCGCGACAGGGAAGGTCTCGGGAAGAAAGGCGATTACGTGGGACTGGAGGTCAACATGCGTCCTCCGGGAGGCTATACTCCTGACATGATGAATTATGCCCACTCGACGGACGTGTTCCAGATATGGGCGGACATGGTGGCTTTCGGAGAACGGCGTAAGGGCGCTGGCGAACAGTACTTCTGCGCTTACGCCAGCCGCAGGGACTGCCACACCTATGCCCATTCCCATGAGGACATCCTCTCCCGCTACGGCGCTGGCGCCTGGGCGCCCGCCGATCCGGCCCTCGGCATCTGCATGTGCCGCCGGGTGCCCGACGCCCTCTCGGACGACCTGGGCAACCAGGCCTACATGGCCCGCTTCAGCTCCCGGAAGGACAT
>JAILIM010000031.1 GCA_024695285.1 Bacteroidales bacterium | reverse complement strand
AAAACCCTGCGGCACGAATACATGCAGAACACCAGCGATGAAAAAGCCCAACAGCAGATATGGAGCCATCTCGCAGACCACGTTCAGAAGAGACAGCAGGTATTCATCCATAAATGTTACAGATTATATTCAAAGGAGGCCGGTATAATACGGTTCACAATGCAAAGATAAGAATTTTGGTTTTATTTCAAGCCCCTGTCCGCATGTTCAGGCTGCGTATGCAAGGATAATCCTAATTTCTCCCCTTCCCGGCCTAAAATTTTCCATCTGTTATGCCGAACTTTGCAGGGTTATGAATATGAGAAGAACAATTCTTGCGGCAATCTGCCTTCTGATTGCCTTGTCTTCCTCTGCGCAGGAGAAGAAACTCCTGAACGGTTTCGACGGAGGCATGATGGTCCATACCGGCTACCTGCAAGGCAGTCTGGATGCAATCGGCTACAACGCCAAAGGCATGCCTATGGGAATAGGCGGGGTTATCCGCCTGCATATTGGTGAGCATTTCCGCATCGGCAGCGAAGGATACGTATCAACATTAGGCCAGCGCGGCAACGGCAGCTACCTCAAATACGGATGGGGCGGTATCCTTGCCGATTTCTATACCGTCTTGGGCAAGTTCCAACCTTACGCGGGCATCACGCTCGGGGGCGGTTCGATGACGACGCTCCTCATGATGGAAGAGCCGGCATCGCCCTGGGCTCCCATCGACGGCACCCGCTATCACAAGCAGGGTTTTATGGCCGTCGATCCCTTTATCGGTTGCGACTTAATTGTCTCCGGACCGATGCACTTGACACTAAAGGCTGATTGCCTCTTCGCCCTGAGTGAATCAAAACTGCTGCCTTATGGCCCCAGGATCTACTTCGGGTTTCTGTTCTATCATTGACAATGCCGGCAAAAAGCCATCAACAGCATAGTCTTCAATAACGGAAAGCACGCTGTCCTGCTGAAGCCAGCTTCCGCAAAGATTCCAGGAATGAAATAAAAGTGCTATCTTTGGTACGTTTTTGAGCTTTCAGCATGAAAAAACGAATCTTGATTGTACTTGCCCTCCTGTGCGCTTTCGCGCAGGGAGCCATGGACAGGTAGCCTATCAGGTATTTGTTACTAACTTATCACCCGTCAAACAATTACCATATGGACCGGAGAGATTTCATAGGAAAATCGGCAATGGTGGCAGGCGGTGCCTTACTGTCGGCTGCCGGCGTAGAAGCATTGGCACACAACAATAACGGAAAGACCATGAAAGCACTTATGATCAACGGAAGCCCGCACCAGAAGGGCAACACGGCCATCGCCCTGGGTGAAATTGCAAAACAGCTGGAAAAGAACGGAATCGACAGCGAGATTGTCTGGATTGGCAATAGCGCAGTCCGGGGTTGCATCGCCTGTGGAAAATGCCGCCGGGACCCCGGCAAATGCGCTTTTGACGATGATGCCTGCAACCGTATCAGCGGGAAGTTTACCGATGCTGATGCCCTGATTGTGGGCTCCCCCGTCTATTATGGTCAGCCGAACGGAGCCGTCCTCAGCATCATCCAGCGGGCGTTCTACTCCAACGGAGCAAGCATATCCGGCAAACCGGCTGCAGCAGTTGCCGTATGCCGCAGAGGAGGTGCCACAGCGTCCTTCGAGACGCTCAACATGCCATTCCAGATGATGAATATGCCGGTTGTCACCTCCCAGTACTGGAATATCGTCTACGGTGCTGCCCCCGGACAGGCATCTCTGGACTCAGAAGGCCTCCAGACTATGCGCACCCTGGCAAACAACATGGCCTGGCTGCTTAAGGCCACCGGCGGCAAACCTGCCCCCGGTCGTGACGGCGAACCGTGGGAGGCGATGAACTTCATCCGATAGGTTCGTCACGCCTGAAGGCCCTTTCGTCATCCACAGCCCCTGTTGCGTCCTGGCGTCCCCTGACGGCCGCACGGTGGAAATACAGGTTTCGAACAACGGAATCAGCGCCCTTTCAGCGACCCTGGAGACAAAATGATTTTGTTCTGGCTCCAACCCCCTCCGGTATGCGGGCTACTCGATGGAATGGATATCCACCAGATTATTCAGAAGGGCATATACAGTCAGGCCTGAAACGGTTTTGATTCCCGTTTTGCGGGTGATGTTCTTGCGGTGGGTGATTACGGTATGGATGGAAATGTTGAGATGGTCGGCTATTTCCTTGTTCAGCATTCCCTTTGCCACGCAGGACAGGATTTCCTTTTCCCTTTGCGACAAAGCGTTGTCTGCCTGCGTTTCGGCATCCCACGCCAGGGCCGTCTCCTCCAGGAGAATATGCTTCCGGATATCGTCCTGAAGCGAACTTATCGCTGAGAGCACCTTGAAAGCTTCCTGCTGGTCGGCATCTGCGGGGAGATGCTTCATCACAAGGCTCTTGAGGTCTTCCAGCGTCTCTTCCACGCCGGAATGATCCTCCTCCGGGATATCCGCATCCGGGCTGCCTATATTTGGGAATACGCACTCTTCCTCATAAGCGAAATGCTTCTGCAGCTCTTCCTTGAAGTCCGTAAAAAACTTCCAGATGACACGTTGCGTCTCATCCCCGCAGGGGACTATCATCCGACCGAGGCCCGCGGCCAGATCCTTCAAGGCCACATTCATATAGTGGCTATGGGACAGGCTGAGGTATTTGACGATGATGGAACGGTCCGCCTTTTCGAGCTCTTCCCTTGTAGGCCGGTAAGAATCCTGGGAATAGACCCGGCAAATCATAAGGAAAGTATCAGGATCCGTTCCGGCTTCCGTACAGACATCGGCAACCGAGGAATCCCCATAACCGAAGGTGAACCCCATACGGGTAAATACTCCGATGAGGGACGGGTCCTTTTCCAGGAGTTCCGCCATTTTCATAGTAGGACTAAGTTCACTTGCCATACTGCAAAGGTACGGTTATCCGGTTTTATTTCAAATCCCCATAAATAGTGATTGCCTCTTGCGAAAAGAGATTATGGCATCTTGCCCGGAGGACAAGAAATCAGCATTTTTGGGGATTGTCCGGAAGTCGCCCGCAGGGTAACTTTGCATGATAAAAAAAAAGGACATTCAATGAGACGTATTTGTGTTCTGATTCTTCTGACCGCCAGTTCGTTCTCCCTCTTCGCCCAGCGTCTTACGATCGGCGGCTACGGTGAAGCGGCCTACACAAGGAATTTCTTCAGCGACAATGTATATCGCTATTCCAGACCTTCCGAATATGCAGACGACCCTTCCCACGGCCGCTTTGACATACCCCACGCTGTAATATATTTAGGATATGACTTCGGGAAGGGATGGAGCATGCAGACCGAAGTCGAGTTCGAGCACACCGGCACAGGCAGCGCCGTGGAGAAGGAGTTCACGGAAGCCGGCGAATGGGAATCCGAAATCGAGAAAGGAGGAGAACTCGAGCTTGAGCAGTTCTGGATCCAGAAGTCATTCCGTCCGGAGTTCAATGTCAGGGCCGGACACATCGTCGTGCCGGTGGGTGGGCTGAATAATGCCCATGAACCTCTGAACTACTTTACCGTCTATCGCACTGAAGGAGAATACACCATCCTGCCATCCACATGGCACGATACGGGAATCAGCCTATGGGGAAAGACGGAACACTGGCGCTATGAGCTGCTTGTCACGGCCGGACTGGACGGATTCATGTTCGACAGGGACCATTTCATACACTATGGAGTCAAGTCTCCGTATGAATACAGGGTCGCAAACAATCCGGGGTGCGCTGTCCGCGTCGACAATTACAGCCTGAAAGGACTGCGTGCCGGCCTCAGCGCCTTCTACGGCAGAGCCATGCACAACTCCTATCCCAACGACCTCCACAACACCAGATATGCCGGGGTGAAGGGGCGTACCATCATCACGGCCCTGGACTTTGCATATAAGGGGAAACGCCTGATAGTCAGGGGAAATGCAGATTATGGCTACGTGGAAGACGCAGCCACGGTCTCCACCATAAAGCGAAACCTCTCATCCAATAACGCCCCCTACAAGAAAACGCCCGTCGGCCAGCAGGCATTTGCAGCCGGAATGGAGGCCGGGTATGACATACTTCCCTGGTTCGGCATTTCCGACAGCCACCTGTATCTCTTCGGCAGATACGAATATTATGACAGTTACATCCCGTCCCCGGACCAGCAGGACTATCCATTTACCGACAGGCACAGGATTGCCGCCGGATTCAACTGGTTCCCGATTCCCCAGATAGCGGTAAAGGGTGAGTACTCCCGCAGGTTCCTGAAAGCGCCCTACAATCCGGAGCCTTCCATCAGCCTGGGTGTCACATATATGGCGTTTTTCAAACGATAAACCATCAACAAAAAAAAACACTATGAAGTACGTTATCAAAACACTGACGGCAGTGGCGATAGGTGCCCTGCTTGTCGCATGCGAAAAAACCAACCCCACTGAGAACGGCATTACCAAGAACCAGCAGAAGATGGCAGCCGCAGTGGAGAATTATGTCCCCAACGTCGTGTACAGCACCTACAAGGCGCTGGCAGACGAGACGGAGAATCTCTATCAGGCGCTGAATTCCGCCTCGCAGAAGGGAGTCAAGTCCCTGACGCAGGGAGACCTGGACAAAATCTGCACGACCTTCCTCAACGCCCGGAAATACTGGGAGCAGTCCGAAGCTTTCCTGTACGGTCCCGCCACCACATTCGGCATCGACCCGCACATCGACACCTGGCCGCTTGATGTAGAAGCCCTCGCTACGGCGCTCAGCAATGCCGACCAGATGGCCATGCTGAAGGGTGAGGACGGCATTGCTTACGCTGGTGCCAAGCTCGGACAGGAACTGCTGGGCTTCCACGGCATCGAGTTCATCATTTTCCGCGAAGGAAAGAACCGCAGCGTGGCCGCCCTCCAGGCAAAGGAGAGCGATGAGGCATTTGCGAAATACAACGTCACCGGTGAGCAGGAACTGGTCTATGCCACTGCCGTCGCCGGCGACCTGCGGGACAACTGCTACCGCCTCTACGCTTCCTGGAATCCGGATGCTGAAAAGGTATACACGGACCGTATGGAAGAAATCGAGGCAGAGACCGAAATCAACGGTAAAATCTACGGAGCCAACATGCTGGGTGCCGCCAAGCTGGGCAGCTCCTTCGAGACCTGGGAGGAAGTTCTGTCCACCATCCTGGTCGGAGGATGCTCCAACATCTGCGCAGAAGTTGCCGACGTCAAGATGGGCAATGCCCACTCAGGGGAGGACATCAATTACATCGAATCCCCATACAGCGAGCAATCCTTCCAGGATTTCATCGACAATATCCTCTCCATCCAGTACTCCCTGTACGGTGGCCGGGACGCCTCCACTCCCAATGCAAAATCTATCCTGACTCTCCTCAAGGACCTGGGATATACCGATACTGCAACCATCCAGTCCAAGCTGGAAGGAGCACTCAAGGCCCTGAAAGACTGTCAGTCCAGGGGCGCCTTTGTCAAGATTTATGCCGACAGTGCCGTCCAGGCTGCCATGGACGCGGTTTCCGAGCTTGACGAGCAGTTGAACAAGGCCGCAAGTTAGATCGTCAAACAATAATGCGCTATGAAAAGACTTCTGTTTATTGTTTGTCTGCTGACTGCCTTACTCGTCTCTTGCGAACGGAACATCGACCCGGCCTCCGGAGCGAAGGAATCCGACGCGAAGTACGTTGGACAGGCAGTCGGCAGTTTTTCAGCCGAAGAATGGTTCCCAGGTGGAGAATTGGGGACCACCAGCAACATTGCGCCAGGCTCTTATGAAGATCCCACCCCCGCCGTTGAGCGGATGGGGCTGGACGCAGCTTTCAACCACGGAGAGGCCTTCTTCGAGCGCAACGTGACCGTGAACCAGGCTCCATTCAAGGGGCGCGGTCCGGCGGCCGTCCGCAAATCCTGCCTGGACTGCCATCCCGGCTACGGACACGGACAGTGGAAGAACGCCTACAGGGCAAACGGCTCCGATGCATTCGGGAACGGCTATCTGCTGGTCATCTACCACCAGAATGCAGACAACCCCAACGACGGGCCTTATGTGGCCGAGGTGACCGGTATGCCGCAGACAATGGCGGAGGCCCCCTTCCTTCCGCCAATCGACGAGGAGCAGATCAAAATCAACTGGATCCCCGTCACGGCTATGGAGAGCGGCCTTCCGATGACCTTCCCGGACGGAGAAAAATACAGCCTCATCTATCCGGAGCTGACCATACCCGAGAGCGCGTTCAACACAGTCCCCACACCTTATGAGACCGCCAGGACGAAAGGCAACCAGGTGGGATTCCGCCTGGAGAGCACCATCGGCATCCCGGGGACCGGCCTGATCGACGCAATCCCCCAGGAGGCCATAAAGGCGCAGTATGCCGAGGAAGCCAAATATGTGGAACTCAATCCGGCATTCTGGGACAAGTCCTCCGGGGACTTCGCACCTAGCGCATACTACCATAACTGGCAGGCCGGCGTGAACGGTGCCGGATACGACGCCGACGGCAACTATTATGAGCGTGATGCCTACATGGGCGGAAAACTGCTCAAGAAGTTCACCTACGCAATGACCCGCGGAACCCTGCAGGACGGAGCCGGAGCCAACGCCATCTGGAACATCACCAACGTCTCCCGCCCGGACCGTCCGTTCCTCTACACCACCGTGGCCTGGGCAACCGCCATGTCGCAGAACAAGGATGTCATCGCAGCCATACGCAAAGAAGGAAAGGAGTCTCCGTATTATGTTGATGTGGACAAAAACGGCACCGTCACGGATGCTGAGATCGCTGAAGCGGTGCTTGCCCTGCTGAGTCCCAAGACCAATCAGTTCGACAACCCCTACCACAATTTCGAACCGGAGATGACAGCGGACGAGTACTATGATTTCATGGTATGGCACCGCGGACTGGCTATCCCCCGTGCACGCAACCTGAACGATCCTGATGTGCAGAAGGGAAAACAGCTGTTCACCGAAATGGGTTGCGCCACCTGCCACAGGCCATCCTGGACAACAGGCGACGACAATTACTGGTCTCCTGCCATGAATGGCAAGAAGCCCCTTCCCCGCTATGCCCATCAGACCATCTGGCCCTATTCTGACTTCATTCAGCATCGTCTTTGGATGATAAACGACATCCACGGGACCTGGTGCCGCACCACTCCCCTCTGGGGACGGGGACTGTCCACGCTCAATACCGGACGCGGCGACCGCCTGCACGACAACCGTGCCCGCAACGTTGTCGAGGCAATCATGTGGCACGCCTATTCCAAGAAGAGCGACGCATACAGCAGTGCTGAGAAGTTCTACAAACTGAGCAAGGAGGAACGTGCTGCCGTAGAGAAATTCATCAATTCAATCTGATGTCCGGTAGGAGGAACCGTCTCCTGACCATCATAGGCTTCGGGACCTTGGCAGCCGTCATCCTTGCGATGATGGTTGCCACTGTCCTTGAAAAGGCCCGGGGTTCAGACGCCGCTTTCCGGTGGGTGTATCACAATCCTGCCGTATTCGTCCTATGGGGTACGATTGTGCTGGGCGGAATCTGTCTTCTGGTCTCCAGGGGGGCGGCAAGGCGTTTCTGGACCCTTCTTCTGCACCTGTCCTTCGCGGTAATCCTGGGAGGGGCCTTGCTGACGCACCTGACAGGAGAACAGGGGCGGGTGTATCTTCCGGAAAAGGAAACCGTCACCACCTGGATCAGGGATGACGGACAGGAGCGGCCCCTTCCTTGTCCTGTCACAGTGGAAGAGTTCGAGGTGCTGTATTATTCCGGATCGCAGGCGGCTTCGGACTACCGGAGCAGGATACGGGCCGGAGAGGCCACCTACGAAATATCCATGAACCATATTGCGCGTATAGAAGGCTACCGGTTTTTCCAGTCCGGGTTCGACGGTCGTTCTTCCGTACTGAGCATCAACCACGACCCCCTGGGAACAGCTGTCACCTACACGGGGTACGCCCTACTGCTTATATCGCTCGTGGGATTCTTCTTTCAGCGCAACACGGCTTTCAGGAAGACGCTGAAGAGGCTTGTCCAGTCATCCGTATTCCTGCTGCTCCTTCTGCCCGCCTCACCCGCTGACGCCATCGCCCGGACCCGGCCAAAGGCTTTGCCACCGGATGTTGCGGAGTGTTTTGCAGATCTGTATGTGTATTACAACGACCGCATCTGCCCCTTTGAAACCCTGGCCAGGGATTATACGCTGAAGGCATATGGCAAACCCCGCCGGGAAGACTGCGACGCCTGCCAGGTGGTCACCGGCTGGCTGTTCTATTATGACTGGTGGCGGGACATCCCTTTCAAGCTGAAGGCGAAGGACCGCGGGACTGCAAAAGAGGCCGAGAAGGAGTTCATCCTCCGGAGCGTCGCTTCCGGGGATGCCCTGAAGCTTTATCCTGTCGCCGACCCGACAGGCTTTGTGCGGTGGTACGACTGCAACGAAATGCTGCCTGAGGAAGTAATCGACGACTACGACCGCTGGGTGTTCATAAGGAAAGTGATGGACGTAGTGGAGCGGTCCGTCCGTGAAGAAGATTGGGACGAGGTCAAGCATATCGCAGGAAAGATACGTGATTATCAGGTGAAGGTGGCCGGGCCGGTATTGCCGTCCCCTGCAAAGGTCCGCGCGGAGAAGGCATACAACCGCTTGTCCCGTCCGATGGTCCCGTTTATGCTTTCCATCACCTGGGGGCTTATCCTTTTTGTATGGATGGGGATATCCCTTTCCAGAGGAAGGAAGCTTCCCCGCATAATCAGCATTGCCTCCGCCGCAATGGGGATTATTCTCTTTTTATACCTGACAGCCGTACTCGCTCTGCGCTGGTACGTTTCCGGCCACGCGCCATTTGCGGGCAGCTACTGCGTCATGATGCTGATGGCGTGGCTCTCATCGCTGGGCATGGTTATCCTCTGGAAAAAGATTCCCCTGGTTTTTCCGATGGGATTCATCCTGGCAGGCTTCACCATGCTCATGGCCTCTCTTGCCGGTGCCAATCCGCAGATCACCCACCTGATGCCTGTTCTCCAGTCTCCCCTTCTGTCCGTCCACGTGCTCACGATGATGCTTTCATACACGATGCTGGGGCTGGTGGCCCTGAATGGCATCCTTGGGCTCGCCGTACCGCTGGACGTATCATCCAGGCTTAAGGATATAAGCCTTGTCATGCTGTATCCGGCCGTGTTCCTGCTTGTATGCGGCACGTTTCTCGGTGCTGTATGGGCAAATATCTCCTGGGGAAACTACTGGAGCTGGGACCCTAAGGAGACCTGGGCACTGGTCACGTTCCTGGTGTATTCATGTGCCCTCCACGGGGCTCTGCTGAAGCCTTTCAGGAGGCCGCGTTTCTTCCACGCCTTCTGCCTTCTGGCTTTCCTGTGCGTCCTGACCACATATTTCGGTGTCAACTTGTTTCTCGGGGGGATGCACGCCTACGCATAGATGTTTTTTCCCCGCTACGTGCATATAATTCGTTTTTTTATTTATATTTGCAGCATGACATTGATAAGCAGCAACTTCTGGCACCACCACGAGCACCGCCTCCTCCAGACGCGGCAGTTTGCTGTATCCCTTTGATTGCAAAACAAAACAGGAGATATGGGGCTCGCCGCAGGGTGGGCCCCTTTTTATTCATGCATATGGAGAACAATCTACTACGTATCGCCATTCAGGCCAAAGGCAGGCTGAATGAAGACAGTATGGCGCTTTTGCGCGACATCGGCATCCGGATCGATGAAAGCAAGCGGAAATTTCTGGCCCAGGCGCCCGATTTCCCCCTGGAGGTCCTGTACCTGCGGGACGACGACATACCGCAGGTAGTTGCGGCAGGCACAGCCGACCTGGGAATTGTGGGCCTGAACGAAGTGGCCGAGAACAGCGCTGACGGCACCGTGGAAGGCTCCCCCCTGGAAATCATCCGGGAACTGGGCTTCGGGCAGTGCCGCATCTCCCTTGCGGTCCCCAAGGCCGAGCCCTGCGAGGACCCCGCCTGGTTCAATGGGAAGCGCATCGCCACCTCTTACCCCAACATCCTGCGGCATTATCTGGCAGGGGCCGGGGTGGATGCAGTCATTGAGGTGATTGCAGGATCAGTGGAAGTCGCCCCGGCCGCAGGCATATCCGATGCCATCTTCGATATTGTTTCATCGGGAGGCACCCTTGTCTCGAACGGATTGAAAGAGGTGGAGAAAGTCTTCCATTCCCAGGCAGTCCTGGTGGCCGCCGGCAAAATGCCACAAGCCAAGCAGCCCCTGCTGGATGAACTGCTCTTCCGCATAGACTCAGCCCTTGTGAGCCGGCGGAAAAAATATCTGGTCATGAATCTGCCGCAGGAGGCCATCGAGCAGGCGGTGCAGATTGTACCTGCCATGCGCAGCCCCACGATCATGCCCCTGGCGGCCCAGGGCTGGTATGCCATGCACGCCGTCATCGACGAAGCCCAGCTTTGGGAAAAGATACGCCAGCTGAAGGCCATCGGGGCCGAAGGTATCCTGGTGCTGAACACAGACAAAATTATCCCTTAGACCTATGGAGATCACCCTGTTCCCTTCCAAAGACCGCTGGTCTTCCCTGTGCCGGAGGCCTCTCCGGGACGATCCACAACTACGCGCACGGGTTGAAGAAATAATCCGGCGTGTGCGCGAGGACGGAGATGAAGCCCTGCGGCAGCTGTCCCGGGAGATAGATCACCGGGACGTTGCGCTCCCTGTCACTGATGCCGAGCTGGAAGCCGCCTCAGCAAAGGTGCCCGCAGAGGTGCGTGAAGCCATCGCCGCGGCCGCAGCCAACATCCGGGCCTTCCACGAGGCGCAGGTGCCCCGCGAAATCAGCGTGGAAACCGTGCCCGGAGTTACCTGCATCCAGCGCCCCGTTCCAATCCGCCGCGCCGGGCTTTACATCCCCGGCGGGACGGCTCCCCTTTTCTCCACGGTGCTTATGCTCGCCATCCCGGCCTCGATCGCCGGCTGCCGGGAAATCATTCTCTGTTCTCCAGCCGGACCTTCCGGGGAAATCGCCCCTGAGGTTCTCTATGCAGCACAATTCTGCAGCATACGCAAGGTGTTCAGGGCCGGCGGCGCACAGGCGGTTGCAGCAATGGCCTTCGGCACTGAGACCATCCCCAGGGCCGACAAGATCTTCGGGCCCGGGAACCGCTATGTGACCACGGCCAAACAGCTTCTGAGCCAGCAGAGCGTGGCCATCGACATGCCGGCCGGGCCCTCAGAAGTGATGGTGGTGGCCGATGAGACGGCGATACCTGCCTTCGTCGCGGCCGACCTTCTGTCCCAGGCCGAACACGGGGCTGACAGCCAGGCGGTCCTGCTGTGCCTCTCCGAGTCCTTTGCCCGGCGCGTGACGGATGAGGTGGAAAGGCAGCTGGAATCCCTGCCCAGGGCGGAACTGACGGAAAGGGCGCTTGAGCACAGCCGCATCATTGTGCTGGAGAGCCTCGAAGAAGAGATTGAATTCGCAGAAGACTATGCCCCCGAGCACCTTATCCTGGCCGTACGGGAACCCGCTTCCGCAGCAAGGCGCATCACGGCCGCAGGCAGCGTGTTCATCGGCTCCTGGTCTCCTGAAAGTGCAGGCGACTATGCGTCCGGCACCAACCACACCCTGCCCACGTGCGGTTGGGCTCGGGCCTTCAGCGGCGTCAACGTGGACAGTTTCCTGCGGAAGATGACCTTGCAGGAGCTTTCTCCCGACGGACTGCGGCGGCTCGCTCCAGCCATTATGTCTATGGCACGTGCCGAAGGCCTGGACGCCCATGCCCGGGCCGTCTCCGTGAGGCTGTCGCATGCCGATGCCCTCCTGCGGCCGAATATCCGTGCGCTGGACCCATATTCCACGGCCCGCGACGAGTGCTCCGGCACGCCCGAAGTCTTTCTGGATGCCAACGAGAGCCCCTACGACACCGGGTGGAACCGTTATCCGGACCCACGCCAACGCCTCCTGAAGCAGAAACTGTCCACCGTCAAGGGGATAGGTCCGGAGAAGATATTCCTCGGAAACGGCAGCGACGAAGCCATCGACCTGATGTACAGAATCTTCTGCGAACCCGGCCGGAACAAGGCCATAGTGCTTTCTCCAAGCTACGGGATGTACACCGTAGCAGCCCAGGCCAATGACGTGGAAGTGTGCCGCGTACCCCTCGGGGAAGACTATTCCCTGCCCGCCCGGGCAATTGCGGAAGCCACCTCGCCGGAGACAAAACTGCTGTTCATTTGCAGCCCCAACAATCCCACGGGCAACGCATTCTCCATTGAAGAACTGTCGGCAGTGGCCGACCGGTTCCCGGGAATCACCGTGGTGGACGAAGCTTATGCTGATTTCAGCGGGAAAGGCTCTATGCTCGGCTGCCTGGACCGCCACCCCAGGCTGGTAGTGCTGCAGACCCTTTCAAAGGCCTACGGACTGGCCGGACTGCGCGTCGGGATGGCTTTTGCCGATGCCGCCATTATCCGCGCCATGGACATGGTGAAGTATCCCTACAACATCAACCAGCCGGCTCAGCAGCTGGCGCTGGAGGCCCTTGAGCAGCCGGTGGGAAGCCATATCCGGGAGATTCTCGCCCAGCGCGAAAACCTCTCGGGCATACTCTCCGGCCTTCCCTATGTGCGGAAGGTCTTCCCGAGCGACGCCAACTTCCTTCTGGTGCGGGTGGATGACCCCCGGGCCCTCTACGACTTCCTTCTCGCCCAGGGCATCATAGTCCGCGACAGGAGCCGCGTCCGGCAGTGCGAAGGATGCCTGCGCATAACCGTCGGCACGCCGGAAGAGAACCTCCGTCTTGCCGGAGCCCTGAAAGAATTTGCCAAACTCAAGCCCACAGAATGAAAAAAGCCATTTTCATCGACCGCGATGGCTCGTTGCTGGTCGAACCTGCCGACGAGCAGATAGATTCCCTGGACAAATTCGCCTTCGTCCCGGGCGCCATATCCGGAATGAAAGCCATATCCGGACTGGGATATGAACTCGTGATGGTGAGCAACCAGGACGGCCTCGGCACCCCGTCCTTCCCGGAAGAGGACTTCCTCCCCAGCCAGAAGCTGCTCCTGGACACCCTGCGGGGAGAGGGAGTGGTGTTTGACGACATCCTGATCGACCGCAGCTTCCCGGAAGACAACGCTCCCACCCGAAAGCCGCGCACAGGCCTCCTTAAATCCTATATGGACGGAAGTTACGACCTTGCCGGGAGCTTTGTGGTCGGAGACCGGGAGAGCGACGTGCAGCTGGCTGCCAATCTGGGCGCTACCGCCTTGCAGGTGGGACCCATGAGCTGGGGCGAAATCGCCGGGCGCATACGGTCCTCAGTGCGCCGCGCTACCGTGTGCCGGAAAACGCGCGAGACGGACATTTCCGTGACAGTAGACCTCGACGGGGTCGGAGCTTCATCCGTGGAGACCGGCCTGCATTTCTTCGACCACATGCTCTCGCAGCTCATCCACCACGGCGGAATCGCCCTCCAGTTGCGCTGCAAAGGCGACCTGGAGGTGGACGAGCACCACAGCGTCGAAGACACGGCCATCGTGCTCGGGCAGGCCCTGGCAGAGGCCCTGGGCGACAAAATCGGCATCGCCCGCTACGGCTTCGCCCTGCCGATGGACGAGAGCCGCGCCCTGGTCCTCCTGGACTTCGGAGGGCGCAGCGAACTTGTGTGGGACGTCACTTTCACGCGTGAGTACGTGGGGGATATGCCCACCGAACTGTTCCGCCACTTTTTCAAGTCGCTCGCCGATGCCATGCACGCCAATATCTATGTGCAGGCACGGGGAGAGAACAACCACCACCTTGCCGAAAGCATTTTCAAGGCCTTCGCCCGCTCCCTGAAACAGGCTGTCGGACGCAATGTCTTTTCCTTTGATTTACCTTCCAGCAAAGGACTGCTATGATTGCGATTGTAGATTATTCCGCCGGAAACATCTTCTCCGTTTCCAATGCCCTGGAGCGTCTGGGGGCCGCCTACGAAGTCACGGCCGATCCCAGGCGCCTGCAGGCCGCCGACCGGGTGATCCTGCCCGGAGTAGGACACGCAGGCAGCGCCCTTGAGAGCCTGCGGCAGGATGGCCTGGACGCCGTGATCCGTTCCATGCACCAGCCGGTACTGGGTATATGCGTGGGCTTGCAGGTGCTGTGCCGCGATTCCGAAGAAGGAGGCGTCACGGGTTTAGGGATCTTCGATTCACACGTCCGGCGCTTTCCCCAGGAGCCGGAGGTCCGGGTGCCGCACATGGGCTGGAATTCCATATCCAACCTGGACGGCAAGCTGTTCCGGGGAATTGATGAGGGCGCGTGCGTGTATTTCGTCCATTCATATTATCCCGGCTGCTGCACGGACACCATCGCCACCTGCCGTTACGGCTCCACCCTTTTCAGCGCGGCGCTCAGATATGAGAATTTCTACGGCACGCAGTTCCATCCCGAAAAAAGCGGCAGCGTCGGGCAGCAGATACTACAGAATTTCCTGGAGCTATGATACAGATTGTCCCTGCGATAGATATCATTGACGGGCGCTGCGTGCGCCTCGTCAAAGGCGATTATGCCAGCGTCAAAAGCTATGACGCCTCCCCTGTCGATGCCGCACGCCGTTTTGCAGATTGCGGCGTGCGCCGGCTCCATCTTGTCGACCTGGATGGCGCCAAGGCCGGTGCGCCGCGCAACCTGGCAACGCTGGAAGCCATAGCATCCGCCGTCTCCTGCGAACTGGAATGGGGCGGAGGCATTGCCACGGAGCAGGACTTGCAGCGTATTTTCGAAGCCGGAGCCGGGTTTGCCATTGTGGGCAGCGTGGCCGCTCTGCAGCCCGATGTATTCGGGAGCTGGCTCAGCCGCTTCGGAGAGAGGATTATCCTGGGCGCCGACGTGCGCGACGGCAGGGTTGCCGTGCGGGGCTGGCTGGAAGATGCAGCCATGCCACTGGATGACCTGCTGCGCCGTTTTTCCAAGACCGGGGGCAAAGAGGCAATCGTCACGGACATAAGCCGTGACGGCATGCTTCAGGGGCCTTCTTTTGCATTGTACGGCAGCCTCATGCAAAGCTTCCCGGAGCTTTCTTTCTCGGCCAGCGGCGGAGTCTCCTCGATGGAAGATATCCGTGCCCTGGACAGTGCCGGAGTGCCCAAAGCAATCGTGGGAAAGGCAATCTATGAGAACAGGATAAGTTTAACAGACATTGCGTTATGCTCGCAAAAAGAATAATTCCCTGCCTTGATGTAAAGGACGGGCAGGTGGTAAAAGGAATTAATTTCCAGAGACTTCGCCAAGTGGGAGATCCCGTGGAAATGGGGGCTCTGTATGCCCGGGAAGGAGCCGACGAGCTGGTGTTCCTGGACATCAGCGCTACCTCCGAGGGGCGGAAGACCTTTGCCTCCCTCGTGAGCCGTATCGCCCGCGGCATAGATATCCCATTCACCGTCGGAGGCGGCATAGGCTCGCTGGACGACGCCTCCCGCCTGCTGGACTCGGGGGCCGACAAAATATCCCTCAATTCGGCCGCCCTTGCCGATCCGGAACTCATAGGCCGGATCGCAGGCCGCTATGGGAGCCAGTTCGTGGTCGTGGCAATCGACGCAAGGAGGACTGACCCGAGTGACGGCCGCTGGCTATGCACCACCCACGGAGGCCGTTTTCTTACGGACCAGGAACTGTTCTCTTGGGCACGGGAAGCCCAGGAGCGCGGGGCGGGAGAAATCCTGTTCACCTCGATGGAACACGACGGGACCCGCAACGGCTTTGCGTGCGGGCTGTACGCGCGCCTGCACGAGCAGCTGTCCATTCCCGTCATCGCTTCCGGAGGCGCCGGAAGCATAGCCGATATCGTCGAAGTATTGACGGAGGGTAAAGCAGATGCAGCCCTGGCGGCAAGCATTTTCCACTATGGAGAAATACGGATAAGCGAGGTGAAGGAAGCCCTGCGGAGAGCAGGTGTCCCTGTCCGCCTGTCCTGAAAAGCATATCATCATGGAATTCGAATCGTTCAATCTGAGCAAGAACGGCGGGCTGCTCCCCGCCATCATACAGGATGCCCGCACCGGCAAAGTGCTGATGCTGGGCTATATGGACCGCGAGGCCTTCGAAAAGACCTGTTCGGAGGGGGTGGTCACTTTCTGGTCAAGGACCAGGAACTGCCTCTGGACCAAAGGAGAAACAAGCGGCAACTACCTGCACGTGAAAGAAATGTACGCTGACTGCGACAGCGACACCCTGCTGGTCACGGTGGTGCCCGACGGCCCTGTCTGCCACAGGGGCACACGGTGCTGCTTCGACACTCCCGACGAAGAAGGCTTCATCGGGGAACTGTCCGACCTTATACAAAGCCGCCACAAGGAGATGCCCGCCGGCTCCTACACGACAAAACTATTTATCAAAGGGGCCAAGACCATAGGCAAAAAGGTGTGTGAAGAAGCCGCGGAAGCAGTCATTGAGGCCGTAGACGGCAACCGGGACCGCTTCATCTACGAGACGGGCGACCTGCTGTACCACCTGCTGGTCCTTATGGAAGAAATGGGCGTGAGCCCGGACGAAGTCCAGCGCGAACTGGCGCTGCGGCACCGGGGTGCAAAATGATTATACTATCGATTGCACAAATGCACGGAAGCCCTCGATGTCCTTGGCGTCGGGATGACCTTTGTGGATGGGGCCCATCGCTCCTTTGCAGGTAAAAGATTTACCGTACACCTGGATGCCGCGCGCCTGCAGGGCCTTCTGCATCTGCGGCACCGGGGATTCGATTATTGCGCAGGAGCCGAAAAGGACCACGCATTTCACCTTTTCGGGGGTAAGGGCGTTGATAAAGTCTATGACTGCTCCGTTGACCTTTCCAAGGAACACACCTGCACCCAGGAAAAGTATATCCACAGACTCATTTAGAGGTTCAGCCACAGTCGCAGCCTTCGCCCCGACAATATCTTCGATGGCCTGAGCCATCTGTTTGGAATGACCAAACTTGCTGTAATAACGAATTGCGTTCATTTTGATTATTGATTTAGCATTGCTTCTACTTCTTCGCGGTGCTCGAACAGGGCGCAGCCGCCGGTGTGCTCTCCGCCCACCAGGCGCGCGTCCCTCAATTTACGGAAAAGCGGCGAGGCCAGGGCTCCTTTCACGCCCAGTTCCAGGACGCTGCTGTCGCTGAACGGGGAAAACGGACAGGGCTCAGCACTTCCGTCAGGGCCGATGTGGAAAAATCCCCTTCCGGCCGCAAGACAGCCGCCCATATGTTTCTCGTCTCCGGGGAACGATATGATAATCACATCCTTGTACCGTTCGCTCTGGTGCTGCTGGACAGTCTCCATCCGTTTATGGTCCTCTTCGCCGAGGGCCAGATGCGCGGTGCCGGGATCCGTGGGCACATACTCCACATAAATGATGAGTTTGCAGCCGAGCGCCCGCAGATTGTCAACGAATTCATCAGAAGTGACAAGTTCGAAGTTCTCGGTCGTGACCGTGATGCTTGTGCCGAAGAACAGGTCCTCCTTGTGCAGCATATCCACGGACAGCATGGCCCGCTTGTACATGCCTTTGCCCCGCCGTTCGTCCGTCGCGTGCTCCATGCCCTCGATACTGATAACGGGAATCATGTTCAGGTGCCGTTTCAAAAACTCTATATACCTCGGGCCTATAAGAGTGCCGTTGGTGAAGATGGGAAAGATCATATCTTCGACCTCCGACACCTTCTCAAGTATATCCCTTCGCATCATCGGCTCTCCGCCGGCCAGCAGGGCGAAGTTGATTCCGAGCGATGACGCTTCTTCGAAAATGGCCTTCCACTGCTCCGGAGAAAGGGACTCTTTCTGTTCTTCCTCACTATCTGCCGCAATTCCATTGGTCCTGGCATAGCAGCCGGCGCAGTGAAGGTTGCAAGTAGTTGAGATTGAACATATAAGGAATGGCGGCACATCCACACTCTCCTTCTCTTTAATATCAGCACGGCGCTTTTCCGACTTAAGGAAAGTCTGCTGCAGGCGCCAAACCGTTTTTGCCTCCAGCGGATTGCGGAGTACGTTGCTGTATGCCTTGACCATAATGCGGCGGATGGCGTCGCTCATGTGGCGTTGTAGAATTATATCGTTCACGATGCAAATATAGGAAATAAAATTTATATCGCAAGCGATAATTTCAAATAATAAGATCCTGCCAGCCAAATGCATGGATTATCCTAATTCCATCCCTTATCAGACTAAAACTTTCCGCTTGCAATAGCGAACTTTGCAGGGTAAAAAAGCAGGTATGAATATCAACGGAATTATCGTAGGCGCCGCCGTATTCCTGAGCATAGGCATCTGCCATCCCCTGGTCATCAAAATGGAATACTGCTGGGGGAAGCAGAGCTGGTGGATATGGCTCGTGGCCGGACTGGCCTTCAGCATACTCTCCCTTTTTGTCCATAATGATATACTTTCCATAATCATCGGGGGCTTCGCTTTCTGCTGTCTCTGGGGCATCCACGAGATGTTCCTGCAGGAAAAGCGCGTGCTCCGCGGGTGGTTCCCGGAGAATCCCCGGCGGCACGAATATTATGAAGCAAAGAGGGAAGAATTACGTAATAAACAAAAATAATTATGTAAGTTTGCGGTCGTGACAACCGCCGTTATGCCCCAAACAGCCCACTGGGATCCTGAAGCCGACTTTTCAAGCACTACATTTTTCATCCGGAAGATGGATACCTCTGGCTACATAAGGCCTTCCGAGGCGCCAGGGGCCAGGCTTCCGCTGATCAGTTTCATATATGTGAGCTCCGGTGAAGTCCTGGTCGACGTGGACGGAATGCCGTTTCTCTGCCAGCCGGGGCAGATACTCCTGATCCCGCAGCAATGCCCTTTCGCGGTACGGTATTATCAGGAGGTCGTCGGATTCACAGGCGGTTTCTCGCCTTCCTTTCCGGCCGACAACAAACCGCTCCGTTTCCTGACAAGACCCCTGCACCAGGGTTTCTGGTTTGACGAGGGAGTCTTTATGGGAATGTTACTTGACATGATAGCAGACGCCTTCGAAAAAGGAGACAGCGTCTTCGTGGAGAAGGGGCTGGACCTGCTCCTGTCGCGGATCAAGCCGGAACACTCCGCCGCAATCCATCCGGCGGTCAACCACTTCCTGGAGTCCGTCTTCGATCCCGACAGACTGCCGGGAAACATCGCCTCCTACGCCCGGGAAAACGGCATCAGCGAGAATTACCTCAGCCGCCTTGTAAAACACGCCACCGGACGCAGCGTCGGAGCCTGGATTGACATCGTCCGAATCCAGCGGGCAAAACGCCTGCTGTGGACCACCACGCTCCCCATAATAGACATAGCCTCCACCGTCGGGGTGGAGGACCAGTCATATTTTTCCCGCCTTTTCAAGAAAGAGACGGGCCTGACCCCGTCTGCTTTCAGGAAAAAGAAGCAGGGATGATTCAAGCGCGCTTTTCCAGCAGTCTGGCGATGATATCGTCTAGCATCCCGAACAAGCCGGGCACAGTCTCCGGGGTGACGCTCTCGCAGAGTACGGAACTGCCCACCGTTTCAGGCACATCTGCAAGTGCCTGCTGAAGCTGCCTTCCCTTTTTGGTCAGTCCCACTATCATCTGGCGTGCATCCTTCCTGCCCTGGCGGCGGGAAACAATCCCCTCGGCCTCCATGCGCTTGAGCAGCGGCGTGACCGTGTTGGTCTCCAGGAGCAGACGCCTGGCGATATCGTTCACAGGCTGTTCATCCTTTTCCCACAGCACCAGCAATACCAGATACTGCGGATAGGTCAGTCCGTACCCCGACAGCAGCGGATGATATGCCTGGGTGATCAGGCGCGACGCCGCGTAGAGCCTGAAACAGAGCTGGTTGTCAAGCCTGAACTTCTCTTCCATCACAGCATCTCCTCAATATCCTTCTCGAAAGAAGCGGGCTCGGCGACGGGGGCGAAGCGCTTGATGACGGTGCCGTCGCGGCTCACCAGGAATTTCGTGAAGTTCCAGAGAATGTCGTTGTCGTTTTTGGCGCTCTTGCTGATACCCTTCAACATGGTGCGGGTCGCTTTTGCCTTCAGGCCTTTGTACTCTTCGGCGGGAGCCGCAGCTTTCAAATATGCGAATACAGGGCTCTCTGCAGGGCCGTTGACGTCCGTTTTCTGCATAAGCTGGAAAGTCACGCCGTGGTTCAGGCGGCAGAATTCGGCGATCTCCTCGTCGCTGCCAGGCTCCTGGTGGGCAAACTGGTCGCAAGGGAAACCGATGATGACCAGTCCACGGTCCTTATATTTCTGATTAAGGGCCTCCAGTCCGTCATACTGAGGGGTGAATCCGCATTTGGAAGCGGTGTTGACTATAAGGAGAACCTTTCCTTCGAACTGGGCGAAATCCAGTTCAGCGCCCTTGTTGGTCAGGGCTTTGAAATCGTAAATCTTTGCCATATCTTTATAATTTATATCGTTCACGATGCAAATATACGACTTTATTTTTATATCGCAAGCGATATTTTTCAAAAAATGTGAAAAAACATTATATTCGCAACAAAAGTCTCTGCATATGAAACGTTTATACCTTGCGTTTATTATCATAGCAGCCGCCCTGGCTGCCTGCAAACAGCCCGAAGACCCCGCCGACAAGCCCGCTCCCCCTCCCGGTCCCGTGGACCCTCCCCAGCCTGAGAACGTGGTCGGTCCCCTGAGCGTGGAAGGATCCTTTGCCGAATACTCTTTCATCGCAGGCTTCCCCGGCTGGGCAGAAGGCGACGCCATCAGCTGCTTCGGCGCAGGTGGCACCCACGCAAAACTGACGGTAAAGAGCATCTCCGGCGCCAAAGCGACCCTCGAAGGCGAGGGCGACTCCCTGGGCCCCTACACAGCAATATATCCCTACAGCGCAGAGGACGCCCTCGAGTCCGGAGTGATCACCACCACCGTCCCCCAAGACCAGCAGATCTCCTCCGGCCCAATCGACAGGCAGGCCTTTCCCGCCGTCGCCAAAGCCGACGGCAAAGCCCTGTCGTTCAAGAATATATGCGGCCTGATTTCGTTCGAGATAGCCGATGAGGGCATCACCGGCATCCTTGTCCAGAGCACTTCCGGCACTCCCCTTTCCGGCAAAATTTGCGTCAAGCCCGCCACGGGAGAAATCACCAAGACAGAAGATAGTTCCGACCAGATCCAGCTCAAGCCCGCCGGCGGCTCCTTCGCCCCCGGCACCTACTTTGCCGCCATACTCCCCGGTTCCCCGGGCGAACTCCGCATCACCCTTTCAGGCGGCTCCGCCATCAGGAAAGCCGGCAGGACCACCCAAACGGAAAGCATCCCCCGCAACGGCTGCATCTCAGCCGGCGGCCTCGACGCCGCCAATGTGCAATGGATCTATGAACTGGGCAGTTACGACGACCTCAAAGCCTGGGTCGCCGACCGCGACAACTGGAGCCCGTCCGGCGACACCGTAGTCCTCACGGCCGACATCAATATGAAAGACGAGCCGTGGACGCCCCTTGCGGACACCTACCCCGGCGTCTTCGACGGCGCCGGCCACTGCATCAGCCACATCAACATCCAGTCCAACACCCTCGCCAGCGTGGGCTTCTTCGGCAAAGGCTACGCGAAGGAAGTCAAGGACGTCACCTTCGGCTCGGAAGACGGCAGGACCTATGACGGAACCTCCTGCATCATAAGCGGATACAACACCACCAGCACAAGTTCCTACTGGAGCTACACAGCCCCCATAGCACTCCCGGCGGCCGATATCACAAACGTCACAAACTTCATCCCAGTGTATGTGACCAAAGGCTCCAACCGAAGCAGCCGCGCCGGAGGCATCGCAGCATGGGTAACCGGCAAGGTCAACTTTACCGGCTGCCGTAACTACGGTCCCATAACCATTGAGGATCACGCAATTACCGAAGGCAGCTCCTACAAATACGTTGCGGCCGGCGGCATTCTCGGCGGCCAGAACACCGAATCTTCGGAAGTCACCATGACCGACTGCCACAACTTCGCCAAGATCAGCAGCACCAACCACTGCTCCTACAGTCTTGGCGGCATCACAGGCCTCATCTACAGCACTGCCAAGCAGTTCACGGCGGACAGCTGCACCAACGAGGGCGACATCGAACTACTCTACAGCGCCACCCAGAACGACCTGTTCGCAGCAGGCGGCATAGTCGGCAAAGCCACCTGCAAGTCGGGTGGATCCCTGCCAGTCGTCCGAAACTGCGTGAACAAGGGACACATCCACAGCGAAGCCGTCCACCAGCACTACGTCGGAGGCATCGTGGGCCGCGCCGACGGCGTCTCGATAACCGGCTGCCGCAACGAAGGCGGCCTCGAAATCGACCACAGCAAACAGGCATCCACCCGCTTCCAGATGATTGGCGGCATACTCGCCGCAGCAATGGGCGACGGAGGCACCAACTCGCTGAAAGACAATGTAAATACAGGCCTCATCAGCATGAAGGTCGCTTCTTCCGGCCACAACAAGACGCCCTCCAATTCATCAACGTTCTACGGCGTCAACGCCGGCGGCATCCTGGGCATGGGCGGCAACGTCTCGGCCCTCAGCGGCAACCGCAACGAAGGCGAACTGCTGGTGGAGAACGCCTTCTCCGCAAGCAACAGCTCCTACCCCGCCACCATCCATGCCGGCGGCATCCTGGGCTACGATTACGGCTCCGTTGAAAACTTCACCGAAAACGTATTCAGCGGCAGCGTCTCTGCCGCAACCACCAAGGCAACCTCCGTTCCCTCAAAGGTTTACGCCGGAGGAATGGTCGGCAGGCTTAAATCCGCCACCCTCATCAGCGGCAACTCAAAGGGCACCGTCCAGGCGAACACGGCCGACGGTTCCGGCTTCCGCTATGCCGGTTCAGTGGCCGGCTACAACGACGGCACCATCGTCAAATGCGACTATGCCGGAACAGTCAACGGCGCCCCTGCCGACGAGAGCAACATAGTCGGCGGCGGCAACCTGCCCCAGGGCCAGGGCGACACCCCCGGCGAGGGCGGTACTTTCGCAGTGAGCGAAACCTCCATCAACTTCCCCGGCACCGGATTCACCAAGACAATGATGACCGTGTCCGCCGGCAGCAAGGACGTCTCCATCACGCTGTCCGGCCTCGACTGGCTGAAGACCGAAAGTATCCCGGCCTCCGTCGCCGCAGGCAAGAGCGCCACATTCAACGTGGTGCCGCGCACCGGCAACATCGATGAGAAACGCAGCGGCACGATGACAGTCAGCGAAAACGGCGGCGAGACACGCACGGTCCCCGTGAGCCAGGGCGATATGTACACCGCCGTGAACGGCTTCCCCGCCCGCTGGGAGATAGAAAAGGGCGTCACCTACACCGAAGGCAACGCCGCCGGCCAGCGCTGGCTCAATGAGGGCATCGCTGCCACTGTGGCATCCCCGGACGTGGTTTCCAGCGCCCCCGGCACCGGCTACATCTCCGCCGGCAGCACCACCGGCAACAAGCTGGTCTACTCCGTGGCCCCGTCCGGCACGCAGAACATCAGCATCGGCAACATGGGCGAGGGTGACTACATACAGTTCAGCGTGCCCGTGATCAGCCTGCCCGCCGGCACCGACGTGGACTTCATGGTGACCATAAACACCAACAACAACAAAACTCCGAAGTACTGGCTCTTCGAATACTGGGACAACGGCACCTGGAACGCCCAGCCGCGCTACACCGCCACCGAAGACGGCAAGACGCAGTACTCTTTCGACGTCTACGACTACGACAGCAAGAACCACAGGACCTACATAACCACGTTCCGCCTGTCGAAGGCAGTGGAGGGCAGTTTCGTAAAGATGCGCGTTCGTGCCGTCGGCAAGGTAAACTGCAGCGGCAACACCCTGACCCCGACTTCCAACGCATATATGAACTTCCCGTGCATGACCTACCATTCGTGCGTCATCAACGCCTATCCGGGAGTTCCGGCCAAGGAGTCGACGCCGGTCAAGCTGCTCCAGCTGGGCAACAGCTTTACCTACTACAACGGCTCCGCATTCAAGCTGAAACAGATATGCCGTGCCGAGGGCCACGCCACCGACGTGCGCATCAACGTCAAGGGCTCGCAGGAATTCGCCGAGCATCTCGACGTGCTGCCGTTCTCGCAGCGCGTGATCGCCGAGGGCGGCTACGACAAGGCGATAATCCAGGACGGCTCATACTACCACGCAGAATACGCCGCAGGCAGCAAGTCAGCCATTGTCGGTGTCACTCCCGACTACACCCCGGAGGAGATTCTCCACTACACCAAGCGCCTGAGCGCCGCCATCAAGGAGAAGTCCCCGAACTCCAAGGTTATCCTGGAAAGCGTGTGGTCATACCCCTACAAGACCCTCGGCAACTTCCTGGGATTCGGAAGCTACGAGAACTTCGACGCGATGCAGTGGCAGGGTTCCTGCGTCATAGCCGAGGCCGACCCCAACATCGACCTGGTCTCCCCTATCGGCAAGGCATTCGCGCTCGCCCGTACCGAGTACGGTTTCACGTCCAAATACAACTGGCTGCTCTACACCGACAACTACCATCCCCACCGCTACGGCTCATACCTCAAGGCCTGCGTGAACTACCTCATACTGTTCGGCGAGCCCTTCGGTGACCATCCGGCAGACTGCGACGTGCCCCCGGCAGAAGCGGCCAAGCTCCGCGAAGTCGCTACGAAGATTGTACTGGGGCAGTAGACGTAATAGAATAATACTCATGCTGCAGGCTGCGGTAGCCGAGACGTTTCAGGTCGGCATATCGCAGCCTGTAGTTGGCTTTGCTGTGGCGTCCGGTCGCAATGTAGCGGCAGTTCTCCTGCAGGTAGCGGTCGATTTCCTGCAGGCCCTCCGTGCGGTTTATGACCGGGAAGAACCAGGAGGCCCAGCAGAGGCCCTCGTCGTCTTCCATATCGAACAGTTTCCGGTTGAAACTGCGTATCAATGCCGATACGGCTTTTTCAGGTTCCTTACCTTCCCTTGTGCACCAGCGTCTGAGGGACCTGGCTTTACGCCGTATTTTGCCTTTCAGCTTGTCCCTGGTGGCCTTTGAAATGTCTATTTCCCTGCCGCTGCAGCGGAATCCGAGGAACTCGAACGGCTCGCCCGGAGCATAGATGAATTCCTTGGAAGGATTGACTTCCAGCCGGTATTTATCAAAGAAGCCAAGCAGCGTCGCGCGATACCGGTCCAGAGTTTCCCTGTCTTCGGCAAAGAGTATGATGTCATCAGAATATCTGGCATATATGACGCCGGCATCATGGAAATGGCGGTCGACTTCCATCAGGTATACGTTCGCCAGGAACGAAGCCGTGGGCAGGCCGGCCATGACACCGCGCTGCTCGTGGACGAGAACATCCCCGCTGTATGCCCTGTCGTCATCCAGAAGGCCCTCGAAGAAGCGGAACAGAGCCGGGTCATCTGCCAGCAATGAGGACAAGATAGGGAGAAGCATGGGTATCGAGATGGAATTGAAGTAATTGTGGATATCCACCTTGTATGCCCACATCTGCCTGCCGTTCAATGAGTTGTTCAGGTGGCGTATGGCATCGCCGGCGCGTATCCCGCGGCGGAATGCATAACAGTTGGGAGCGAAGACCCCGTCGTAGCGGTAGAGCAGGTGCGCGATGAGCTTGAGTATACGCATCCCGTCGGGCCCGAAATGGTAGACTACGCGCTTTTTGCCTGTCCCCATCTTGTTGACGACCACGCGTTCGGGAATGCCAAGCCCTTCGCCGCCAGCAATTCTCGACGCCAGTGGCAGATACTGCCGCTTCTCCACGAATTCGTCGGCCTCCTCGAAAGAGCGCCAGCTGAAACGTCCTTTGATGAGGCGGTGGGCCAGGAACTGCTCCCAGGCCCCTTCACTGATTATCTGCTCCAGTATCCCTTCCATTATCCTTCAAGACGCTCACGTATACGCGATACAACATAGTCCTCCCCGTTGGAAAACTCGCCATAGAAACCGATGTATGGCACATTCAGTTTCTTTGCGAACATTCTGGCGACCAGATACCCGGCATTCGAGTTATGGCTGCGGCTGAGCCCGGATACGACCACGGCTTTTACTGCGCCGTCCGCATACAGCACGAATTCATACGGCTGGCCCCACTCTGCCCTGTAGACCTGTTCCGGCCGCTCAATGTACAGTTTCTGGATGTCACCGGCATCCCTCGTCAGTTCTGCAACCGGCACATATTCCATCACCGTGTACCCGGGGAAATGCGCGCGGATAATGCCCGCGAAGTAATCATGCCGTTCCTCACTCATTCTCTACATATTTATGAGACATACCCGGCCAGGGCGCGGGTGAGCCAGTTTCTGAGTTTCCGGAAGATAGACCAGCGGCGGACGTCCTCCAGGGTGACTTCCTTGCAGCTGCGCTGAATATCAAGCAGGAAGACATCGGCGGCGTGACGGGTGAATTCTTCGTCATAAACCAGCGCCTCAACCTCGTACATCATGAAAAGGCTTAGGTTGTCCATATTCGCCGAACCGACCGCTGTCAGATAATCGTCGACCATGAACTGCTTGGCGTGGGTCATAATCCCCTGCCACTCATAGATATGCACGCCGGCTTTCAGCAGTTCGCCGTACAGAGATTCGCCCATCCATATTTCGGGGGCCACGTCGTTGTGGCCCGGAAGTATCCAGCGTACGTCCACTCCCCTTGCAGCGGCATTCTTGAGCGCCCTGATAACGGAGGGCGGAGGGGGCGTGTACGGATTGTATAACCAGAAGTAGCGGCGGGCGTGGTCCATCGACCATTCAAAGCAGTTGCGTATCGGCAGCTTGCGGTCCGTCGGGGACTCCGGCACCACCTGGATCGTCTTGTCGTAGAACTGCCGGAGGCAGGGAACCGTGTCCATCCGGGCAGCCACGCGCAGGACGCTGTCGGGCTTCGGCTCCAGCGGCTGAAGGTCACGGGCCACCCTGGCCTGGTTCTCGTTGTAGACCGTTTCAACCTGGGCTGTCAGGGGCCCTGTGACGCGTATGTCAGCGTCTTTCCATTCAAAGAAATTGGGATCCTTGATGTTGCGCCCGCCGAGGTAGCAGGTCAGGCCGTCTGTGACCGTGATCTTCCGGTGGTCCCTGTGGGTGCTCGCGACGTGAGTGACGTAGTCCGTCAGGAAGACGGGCTTGCGGAAGAATGTGAGCTTCACGCCGCTGCCCCGCATAGTCTCCAGCGCCTTGATATGCCGGCAAAAATGGGCTCCGCGGTCCAGTATCAACCGCACGTCGGCGCCTGCTGCGGCCTTTTGCGTGAGTATGTCCATCACCATGGTGCCGCTGGAATCAGGCAGGAAACGGAAGAGGTCCATGTAGATCGATTCCCTGGCGCCGCGCAGGTCGGAGAGCAGCAGGTCCAGTTTCTGACGGCCTTCCGGAATGAAGCCCACCGTGTTGCCGCCCGTCGGGTCCAGGCCGGTGTCTTTCGACATCAGCGCCGCCAGCTCCATGTAGTCGCTGCGCACGCCCGCAAAACGGCTGCTGTCAGTCACTTCGGGGATGTACGACTTATGCAGCGGCGCACGGTAACCGCAGCCGGTCAGCAACAGTGAAACGGCAAACGCCGTTATGATTTTCCTGGTCCTCATTACTTGCGAATATACGCATTTCTTTGGGGATTTTCTTTTTTTTTGATATATTGCCGCTGCTTTTAATAAAACTTCAGTATGAAAAGTGCATTTCTTACCATCCTTGCCGCAGCCGGGCTCTGCCTGACGGGCTGCAACCTTCTTAACGGCCTCCTGGACCCTGACGGCTATATCGACAAGTGGTCCAACCTGGTCAACGAAACCAAGCACGACGCCGTCGTCAATGGGAACACCCTGCGGTACGGCGACCACACATACACTGTCTCCGGCACCATCGAATATGATTTCGAGCCCGTCGCGTTCAGCAAAGCGCCCACCGCATCCGTGACATTCTCCAACATACCTTCGGGCTACAATGAGTTCAAGGCTGTCTACGAGGGCCTGCTCGGCAAGAGCCTGGCCGGTACCGCGGCGATGGTGCCCATGGCCCTGGAGATATATGCCCGCAGCTCCTCGACCGGCGAGAAATGCCTGGCGCTGCTGTGCAAGGACGACGTGACTGTCGACGGAATCATCCGTGTCTACAGGTCCAAGTTCGTGCCTTCATCTGCGGCCGGCGCCGACGACCCTTATCTCCAGCGCTATCTTCCTGCGGCCCTGCTGAAGGGTGCCGTCTACGACAACGCCTACAGGCCAGACGAACCCTACACCGTTGAAATCGGTCCCTCTGCCAACAAACCCCAGGAGACCAAGATGGCTCCCTATGGAACTGTATACTTCACATATATCTATTGCGACGGCTGGGAGACACGCAACCGCGGCGTTGACATTTTCCTGCCGAGGGATGAGACTTTCTACAAGGTCCAGGGCTGCTCATCCTGCTACGTCCAGTGCCGGACCATCTACAAAGGCCCCTGGGAAGGCTTGAAATAGAGCCGCTTTGAACTCAGTCAAGTCCGGGACCTTCTGTATTTGCAAAGTATGACACGGGAGAAGGAAATATACAGGGTGACCGTGCTGGGAGGGGTGGCGAACCTGCTCCTCGTGGGGTTCAAGTTCATGGCGGGCATTGCCGGACGGTCCGGGGCGATGATTGCGGATGCCGTGCATTCCGTGTCGGACCTCGTGACGGACGTGGTGGTGCTGGTTTTCGTGAAGGTGAGCTCGAAGCCGCAGGACAGTTCGCACGATTTCGGACACGGCAAATTCGAGACGGTTGCGTCGCTTTTTATCGGCCTGGCGCTGGCTGCCGCTGCAGTCGGAATCGTGGTGAACGGAGCCACCAAACTGGCGCACTGGCTGCAGGGCGGGGACATCCCCTCGCCGGGCAAGATTGCCCTCTGGGGCGCCCTGGTGTCGATCGTCATCAAGGAACTCACCTACCAGTACACCTACCGCAAGGGCAAGAAGCTGAACTCACAGGTGGTCATGGCCAATGCCTGGCACCACCGATCCGACGCTCTTTCTTCCGTCGGCGCCGCAATCGGCATCGCGGGCGCCATTTTCCTGGGTGACCGCTGGACGGTCCTGGATCCGATAGCTTCTATCCTGGTCGGAGCCATGCTGATTAAAGTCGCATGGGATCTGCTCAGTCCAAGCATAGGGGAACTTACGGAGCAGTCGCTGCCGGAAGATACAGAGAAAGAGATAATGGACATCATCACATCCGTCGACGGAATCGAGGATCCCCACAATCTACGCACGCGCCGCATAGGCGGCAAAATCGCCGCCGAAGTCCACATACGGATGGACGGAGCCCTGACTCTCAGCGAGGCCCACGACAAGGCTTCTGCCATAGAAAAGAAATACAAGGAGCGCTTCGGCGGGGACTCCCACATCATCATCCACATGGAGCCCACGAAATAATATGCTCAGGAAGACCATAACAGCTTTAGTATTACTGCTGGCGGCTCTGGTATCAGTCCAGGCTCAGGACCGTAGCCTGTCCGCTTATGCTGGTCTGATGGCCCCATACGAGTTTGCCGACGTCAGCGACTCCCCCGCTCCTGCTGGATATAAACCATTCTATATCAGCCACTACGGAAGGCACGGCTCAAGATGTCATTTAGGTTTCACGCTGGAGAATTATATTCCTGCGGAGATGATTGAAGCACACAAGGCTGGAGCGCTGACAGACGAAGGAGAGGCCGTGCTGGTCAAGATACTCTATAACGAACAAGAGACCGGAATCCCCGCCCTGACGCCAGTCCAGGGCCCGTACTACAGCTGGGACGAGGTCCGGAAACACTGGACAGGAAATGACTGAAGACATTCTGAAACAACTGTTTGAATCCTACACCGGGCAGGAGCTCACACAGACCGTGGAGCTTCCCACCTCCGGCAGCCACCGACGCTATTTCCGCCTCAAGGGCGGCAACATTTCGCTGGTCGGTGTGCTGGGCACCAACCTCGATGAGAACCGGGCCTTCATCGGCCTGTCCCGCCATTTCAAGGAGAAGGGCATCAACGTACCGACTGTCCTTGCCGTCTCCGACGACGAAATGTCCTACATCCAGGAAGACCTGGGCGAGAAGATGCTTTTCGACCAGCTGTCCCAGGGACGCGAAAGCGGCCTCTACAATTCCTACGAGACCAATCTGCTATGCCGTACCATCGAACAGCTTCCGAAGATACAGTTCAAGGGCGCCGAAGGCCTGGACTGGAGCATATGCTTCCCGCAGCCTGCATTCGATGACCGCATGGTCGATTTCGACCTCAACTACTTCAAGTACTGCTTCCTGAAAGCCACCGGCCTGGAATTCAACGAAGGCCTGCTGCAGGACGACTTCGAGAAGCTGAAGGCCGACCTGCTGGAAGACAACGAGAACACCTTCCTCTACCGCGATTTCCAGGCCCGCAACGTGATAATGCGCGACGGCGAGCCCTGGTTCATCGACTACCAGGGAGGCAGGCGCGGCCCCATCTACTACGACGTGGCATCCTTCATATGGCAAGCCCGCTCCCGCTATCCGGAGGAGCTAAAGCAGGAACTCATACGCACCTACCTGCGAGCCCTGCGCAGCTACACCGAAGTAGACGAAGAACGCTTCCACGAGCGCCTGCGCCTTTTCGTGCTGTTCCGCACGCTCCAGGTGCTCGGAGCCTACGGATTCCGTGGCTACTTCGAGAAGAAGCCTCATTTCCTCGCCAGCGTGCCCTATGCGCTCGACAACCTGCGCACCCTGCTGAAGACCCCTTTCAGTGCCTACCCCTACCTCAACGGCCTGCTCCAGAAGCTGACCACAATGCCGCAGTTCTACGAAATAGTGGCCGACAAGCGCCTGGAAGTCCACATCTACAGCTTCGCCTACAAGAAAGGCATCCCCGCCGACAACACCGGTAACGGCGGCGGATACGTGTTCGACTGCCGTTCCATCAACAATCCCGGCAAATATGAGCACTACCGCCAGTTCAACGGCAACGACCCCGAGGTGATCAAATTCCTGGAAGACGACGGCGAGGTCATAGTGTTCCTGAAGAGCGTCTACAAGTTGGTCGACGCCCACGTGGAGCGCTTCATCGAGCGCAAGTTCACCCACCTGCAGGTATGCTTCGGCTGCACCGGCGGGCAGCACCGTTCCGTGTTCTGCGCCGAGCACCTGGGGAAGCATCTTTCCGAGAAGTACGACGTCAAGGTGAAGATTACCCACAGGGAACTTGACATGGAGAAGAGCCTATGAAAGCGATGGTGTTTGCCGCCGGGCTCGGCACGCGGCTCAAGCCGATTACGGACAGCATGCCCAAGGCGCTCGTGCCGGTTTGCGGCGAACCCCTGCTGGCGCACGTCCTCCGCAAACTCGTGGCTGCAGGCTACGACGAGCTCGTGGTCAATGTCCACCATTTTGCCGGGCAGATACGCGAATACCTTGATTCCCACGACTTCGGAGCGCCCGTCAGCGTGTCGGACGAAACCGACCTGCTGCGTGAGACAGGAGGTGCGATAAAGCACGCACGCCATCTGCTGGAAGGAAGCGGCAACTTCCTGATCCACAATGTGGATATCATCTCCGACCTGGACCTGGGCCGCTTCCGGGAAATGTGCCGGCCCGGGGCGCTGGCATCCTTGCTGGTCAGCCAGAGGGAGACGCAGCGCTATTTCCTGTTCGACGATGACATGCGCCTCGTGGGCTGGACCAATCTTACGACAGGCGAGGTGCGCAGTCCATATCCCGGGCTGGATGCAGGCAAATGCCGGCGCTTTGCATTCGCCGGCATCCACAACATTTCTTCTGACATTTTCGGAGTGTTTGATTCCTACGGCTGTACGGAGCGGTTCCCTATCGTGGACTTTTACCTGCGGGCATGCGCGGAGCATCCAATCTATGGGATTGTGCCTGAGAGCCTTACGCTCGTGGACGTGGGCAAGCTGGATTCCCTTGCCGAAGCGGAAAAAGTCTGCAGGTCCATCCTGGAGCGCGGCATTTGAGACAATCTCCATGAAACGCCTTCTGACAGTCTTTCTATCGGTGCTGTGGCTATTCGGCTGCAAGCCATCGGGGCAGGACATTCCCCTGCTCCCGGAAGACAGGCCCGACAACGTGGACTGGGAGGCAGCATATTCATATGTCTTCGACAGTTCCGTTATCCCCGAAATCCACCTGTCATTCACCGAGGATGAATGGAACAAGCTGCTGAAGGCCTACGACAGCGATCCCGACAACAACGACTTCGTCCGATGCATTGTCCTGTACGTCAAGGGTGACGACAGACGGGAAATCCCCAGTGCTGGCATAAGGCTCCGCGGCAACACGTCCCGGCGACGTCCCGAAGGGAACAAGGGCAGGATGCACGACAACAAGAACCCGGACTGGCACCACTGCCACTTTTCACTGGACTTCCACTATTTCGAGAAGAACTATCTGCACACCGTCGAAGGTGTACGGCAAGTCGACCTTAAGTGGTTCAAGGACGATCCGGCATACGTACGCGAGATTTACTGTTACGACCTGTTCCGCCGATTCGGCGTGTGGACCGCCATAAATGATATCTACACACGCGTGTGGGTGAAGGCTGGCGGCAGCCGTGAGGCCTACTTTGGAGTGTACGGGATGCTGGAGCACATAGACAAGAACTACCTGCGGGCCAGAAAGCCTCTTCTGCTCTCGGCTGAAGGCAACCTGTGGAAAAGCGTCTACGGTGCGGGACTGCGCAAGAGCGGGGGCACCTTCGAGTTTAAATGCGGCGCTGACCAGGAACTAGCCCGGCAACAGTTCGACGACTTCGTCCACAAACTGAACTCCTACAACAACGACGTGTTCTACAACTGGATAGAGTCTGTCATGGACATAGAGCTGTTCCTGCGGACCTATGCGGTCAACGTGGCCGTGGGAATGTGGGACGACTACTGGAACAATTCCAACAACTACTACCTGTACTTCACTCCGGAAGGCAAGGTTTATTTCATCCCCTTTGACTACGATAACACGCTGGGCACGAGCCTGCAGTGCGGCGTCCAGAGCGACGCAGGGCGACAGGACCCGCTGCACTGGGGCGACGACAGGAATCCCCTGGTGGCGAAAATCCTGGCCCGCCCGCAGTGGAGGGACATGTACGTAGGATTTCTCCGGGAGCTGACCACGACCGCCGGACTGAGCACGCCCGCAGCAGCTCGTGAGCGTATACTGTCATGGCAGCAGAGAATAGCCCCCTACGTGGCCAACGACACCGGTGAGGATATGAAAATCGAAGACCGCCCCGCCTCCTGGGGCAACCACGCCGAATACCGGCTCACGACCTTCGGCAAGGACAATTTCTTCCAGGCCAAGGCCGAATCCGTATCTACCCTGTCATTCTGAGCGAAGCGAAGAATCTTGTTCCGTGGCCTTCAGGCGCCCGACGGCCTGCTCGAGGCCGACGGTGGGCTCGATGATGTTGTAGTCCTTCCAGAAATCAGGATCGGAGTAGAACTCCGTCTTGTCGGCAAGGGACGAGGAAGAGCTGAATGCCTCCGAACGGTTGATTTTCGACACTTCCCCGCGCTCCCGGCGGTTCGTCACCACCATCTCGGCCACGGCCGTGAACTCAGTGGCAAACAGTCTCTTGCGCCAGTCGCAGTTGAAGCGGAACTGGGTTTTCAGGTAGCTGATACGGGACTTGCCGCCTTCGGTCTTGTAGTCCAGCAGGAGGGACATTTCCTTGGGCTTGAAGCGTATGCCGGGCGGGCGCTTGACGAGCATCGCGCGGGTCGCCTTGGTCTCGTCTGACATGTCGAGGGAGAGCTCTATCCTCGTGAATGCCAGCGTCTCACGGTCGATGTAGACGGTTCCGTTCTGGAGGGCGATGTCGGCTTCGCGCGCAGGCGACATGCGTATGACGAACTGCATCCTGCCGTCGATGGGGCGCGGCTCCAGCATCTCCAGGCGGTAGAAGTCGAGGGCGTCGGTGTCGAGCACTATGCCGCGCGTCTTGACGATGTCGAGATCGACGGACATGACGGGTCCGCCGACCACCTTGACGGCGAGGGTGTCGGACTTGCGGGGGCTGGTCAGCAGGCGGCTCTTCACCACGGCCGCACGGTCGCGTCCGAATGAATCGGAGAAAGATGCCTTGTACATTTTGGTGACCGCTTCGGAGACGTAGATGAAGCGCTGGCGCTTGCGTACGGTTTCACGGTAGAAGCAGTCGAAGAGTTCCGGCTCGTTGGGGCAGTTGTTGGGGATGCGGTATATGGCCTGGCGCAGGATGGCCAGCGGGTCGCCGGAAACGACGAGCGACGGGTCCAGCGTCATGCTCCCCCGCTTCAGGCGCACCCGCATCACATCTGTCTGGTCGGCAGGAACGCTGAGGCTGATTGTTTCGTAGCCCATGCAGCTGAATGTCAGCGTCTCCATGGGCCTGTCGGATTTTATGATGAACGTGCCGTCGTCATTGGATATGGTTGCATAGCTGGTTCCGGGCACCGACACTGCCACAGCCGGGAGTATGCGCCCCGAATCGGCATCGCGTACCACGCCCTTCGCGCTGAAGCGCAAGCTGTCGCTCTGGCCATGAAGGATGGCGGGCAGGAACAGCGCAAGGACGCACAACAAACGATATAACTTGCTCATTTTCCGACGATAATGGGTTATCTTGCACAAATATAGTCTTTTTTTATATATTTGTGCCATGAAAAAGATTGCAATCATCACCGCGGCCCTGAGCCTATTTGCTGTTTCCGCAGCCGCCCAGAATTATACTGACATTGAGCTTTCTTCCGGCAACAAGGTTGAATCCTCCCTCCGTCTTGCTTTCCCCATGCACTTCGGTTTTTCTACCCTGATCAACCCAACTTACAACGGTCCCTGGGCTTCAACCGGATATGGACAGTTCCTCGATACCCAGCTCTACCGCAATTTCAACTACGGCATTGAGCCCGTCGGTCTCCGCTTCTATTCCAAGAGGAGTCCCTTTGAGCTCGGATTGGGCATCAGGTTCTCTTTCATGGACTTCAGCCTGGAGAATTCCGCCGTCAGTTTCCATTCCGTCGGCGGCGACTATCTGCCCTATGACATTTCATCTGAGCAACCCACCTACAACGGCACCAAATCCAAGATCCATGCAAGCTACGTGGGTGTGCCGGTAAGGATTTTCTTCAAGGCCGGCAAGGCTAAACTGTACACCGGGCTGTCTGCTGAGTATATGTTCAACGGCTACACCAAGTACCGTGAGCCGAAGGCGCGCGTGACCACGAACGAGCTCTTCAACCGCATGCGCGCTGAGGTCGAAATCGGTGCAACCTATGGAATCCTCGGCGTCTTCGCATCATACAGCTTCACGCCCCTGTTCGACACGCACTACAGCAACGCTACAGTGTACACCTTCGGTCTGACACTCGGAATGTAGGTTTGTCATATGAAAAAACTCTTTTTCCTCCTCGCCCTGGCCTGCTCCTGCGGCCCTCACGTTCCCGTTTTAAATGATTCAATGGCCGAGGTCCGCGACTATGTGCCGCGCTACGCAGTTATGGCCCACAGGGGCTCTACCTACTGGGCTCCCGAGGAGACCGAAAGCGCCTGGCGCTGGGCCCGCGAGATGGGGGCCGACTACCTTGAATCCGACCTCCAGTGCACCAAGGACGGCGTGATTCTCGCCAACCACGACGTCAACCTTACACGCACCACCGACATTGCCACAGTGTTCGGCGAGGGGCTTCCCGCAGGCCGCAAAGATTTCTACAAGTCGCTGGGATTCAGCGAGGAAGATGCCCTGGCCCAGTGCCAGCGGGACCTGCAATTCTTCCAGCCTTACCAGGCTTCCTCCTACTACTACGCCGAGCTCCTGACTCTCGATGCCGGCAGCTGGTTCAACACCACCAGGCCGGAACAAGCACGCCCCGCCTTTGCAGGCAGCCAGTATGTCTCCGCCCTGCAGGACCAGATAGCATATGCCGAGGGCAAGAGGCTGAGCCGTGACGCGGCCGGCCGCAGGGTGCTTCCGCTCAAGCTCAGGGAAAGCTGCGCCGGCAAGACGCTCGGGCAGTTGAGCGCCGAGGCCAAGGAAGGCGGTAAGTACATGGAAATCATAGACTACGACTTCTCCTCCGCCTACGAACCCGATCCTGCCGACACGGGCAACCGTCCCGGCATCTACATTGAATTCAAGGAACCCGAGGTGAATCCTGAAGACATGGAACAGCGCGTCTATGACGTCCTCGACGCCGCCGGATGGAACATACTCACCAAGCCCGCCACAGAGACCGCATTCCTCAAGGACGGCAAGGTCAACGTCGGCCAGACGAACGGCAAGGTCATACTCCAGACCTTCTCCCGCGAGTCCCTTTGCAGGGCCAACTCCATCTTCAAAGGGCGCGTTCCCATGTGTTTCCTGCTCTGGCGCGGCGACTGGAACGGAGAGCTCGACAAGCCGGTCAGCTATGCCGACATCATCACCTGGGCCCAGAACAACGGGGCCCACATTATCGGCCCCTCGATTTCCGGCGCACCCAACGACTACGAGGAACTCGACGCCCAGTGGCAGGCAGACATTGTCCACAAAGCCGCAATGCTCAACCATCCATACTCATTCGATACCCTCGAGCAGATGGAGGAGCACGCCCTCCGCAGCGACGGCTACTTCACCAACCGCTCCGAGCTGACGCTGAGCTACCTGATTGAGCACGGTCTCCGCAGCGCCGAAGTCGTGGTTCCCGACGCCGAAGAGACTCTCTCCCGTCTTGGGTATTGATTATTAAAAAATAATACTTATATTTGCAGTCCCAAATCGGACAGGGGCGTAGCTCAGCTGGTTTAGAGCGCTTCAGTCACATTGAAGAGGTCGTCGGTTCGAATCCGACCGTCCCTACAAAAATAGCTGCCAAAAAAGGCAGCTATTTTTGTAGGGACTTCGTCCCACTATCCCCCTGCACCCCCAGGGGACTGAGGGGCGTTCCCCTCAGACTCCCTGAGTCGGCCTTCGGCCTCCGATTCCTGCAACCGTAACTGGCAGCTATTTTTGTAGGGACTTCGTCCTCCTTTATTGGTGCCGTAAAATGTAACCTCCTGATTATCAATTAAAAGTAAATCTCCTGGGGTACAAAACGCCTCCCAGGAGTTACGGTTGTTACTGATTATCAGCAACTTGTATTTTACGCTGGCTGTGTCCCTGCTATTATTTCTGAAGGGCGGAGGGGGTCCAGTTGCGGAAGAAGCGGAGGACTTTGGCTTTGTCGTAGCTGTTGCCTTCTTCGAGGAAGGAGGAGTCCTGGATGTGGAGCACTCTTCCTTTGGAGTCGAGTACCACGAAGACCGGGAATCCAAAACGTCCGGGATTGCCGAGCCGGCGCATCATCTTTTCGCTGCGCTCCTTGCGGGCGGGATCGTTCTTGAACTCCCTGGGACTGTAGTCCGTGTGGATATAGACGAAACTCTCGTTGATGACACCGCTGATTTCCGGATCGGAGTTAATGAAATCCGCGAAGCGCAGGCACCAGGGGCACCAGTTGCCCCCGACCTGGCATATCACGAACTTGCCCTCGGAACCGGCCTGCCGGAGGGCCTGATCGATCTGGACATTCTGGTCCAGACTCGGATCATAAACCTTCCGCAGGCCGTTCTGGGCACCTGCCGGCTGGAGAGCCAGCAGGGTTATCGCTATAATGAGAAGACGCCTCATTAATAGGTCGGAATCTGCGCGCCGTAGCCGGCCACCTTGCCGAAGAGGTCCTTAGCCTTCTCCCAAGGGTACTTGTTGCAGTACATGCTGGGACGCACGATCTCGGAACCCTGCTGGTTCAGGCCGAACATACGATTCACCTGGTTGGCTGCAGAGTTGGCGTTGTAGCTCTCGGACTGTATGATCTTCAAGGACATATAACCTTCGAGATACGACTTGTCGATGGCGTCGATGAATGCCTTTTCGCTCTCGGGGAGGTCTCTGTTGCCTTCGTACTTGGGGCCGATCTGCTCGGCCTCCTCAATGCGGGCGGCGGGGACGGAAATCGAGGCAGCGCCCATGGCGGAGATTTCAAGGTCGCGCTTGTTGGCGAAATAGTAGTTGTCGTAGAGGTTGCTGACCTTGAGCTTCTCCATTTCCTTGTTGCTTTCATAGAATACGCGCTCTACGCCGCAGTTGCTGTTGCATCCGAAGATGTTGTTGTGGACGTCGATGGTGCGTATGCCGTTCATGAAGCGGAAGCCCTGGCCCATATCCTCAAAGGCCTTGGTGCGGGTCCAGGTGAACATAACGGTGTTGTGGTGGAAGTCGAGGGAGACCTGCTCGATGTCGGCATCCCTGACGTTGCCCTTGACCTGGCAGGCAGAGTAGCGGCAGGCCACGAATACGTTGTTGCAGACTTCCATGTGGCCCTTGCCCATCAGGGCGCAGATGCCATAGTCGCGGCAGTTCACGAACACGCAGTTGGAGACGCGCACATTGCCTTCCACGTCCATGTGGAGGGCATATTCATCTCCGCTGGAGAAGCCCTCTAGAGGAAGGCTGGGATTGGCATCCGGCTCCACGAAGCGGCCGGTCAGGACGCCTTCGTTGGGGGTACCCGTGGCCTCCTCCTTGACGTTCTTCACGAAATAGCGGTTGTTCTCTCCGAGGTCGAAGGTGAAGCCGTCGATCACCACAGTGCCCACGGGACCGACGTATCCGTAGGGACGCCTTGCGTTGATATTCATCAGGGGCGCGGTGAATTTCTGGTCGAAGGGCTGGATTCTGGTCACGAAGCGGATCACGTCCCTCTGGCTGAAATCGGTGGAGTAACCGCCGTAGATGCTGATGAATTTACCGGGTTCGTGGGATGAATCGGCGAACTTGCCGCTTTCCACGTAGCCGCGGTCCATGTTGCCGAGGTAGTTGCCTTCGGCGACGAGGATCTGGTCATTCTCCTCGGCTGCGTTGATTGCCTTCTGAAGGTCCTTCATTGCCGTGGCGGGGGTCAGACCGTCGGCACGGGCGGAGCCGGTCGATACGCTGACGTAGAGGGTCTTGCCTTTGACTTCCTTGTTCATGGCCTGCTGGGCGGCCTTGTCGGCTGCGGCCTGCTTGCCTTTTTCAACGGCCTCACGGGCGCCCTTGTTGGCTGCGTTCTGGGCTGCGCCGGTCACTTTGTTGCCAAGGGAACGGAGCATTCCGGACTGGGCGGAAACGGGCTGCATTGCGGCCAGGGCCAGGAATGCGGCGAGAATGAATGTAAATTTTTTCATTTCAGTATTGTTTAATAGTTTGTGGTCATTTTCGCAAATATAGTAAACCCGGAGCAATTATTCAAGTTCCGGGCCATTCTCAGCGGCGGGAGGTCACCTCGCGTTCGTAGCGCTCGATTTCGGGGATGAATTCGGGGCCTACGGGCACGTCGCCGCGAAGGTTGAAGTAGTCATAGACGGCTCCGAACGGGAGCGTTTTGGCCTCTTCCAGAAGGGCGAGGCGCTGGAATCCGCGGCCGCTGTCTTCGTACTCGCGAAGCTTTGCGAGGGGCTCCAGGAGGGCCGAGAGGATGCATTTCTGCGTGGCTCGCGTGCCGATGACGTAAGCGCCTATGCGGTTGATTGATGCGTCGAAATAGTCGAGGCCGATGTGGGCGCGGTCGAGGGCGCCGGCACGCACGATTTCCTTGAACAGATCGAGAGTCTGGTCGTTCATTATGGTCACGTGGTCGGAATCCCAGCGTACGGGACGGCTGACGTGGAGCATCAGTTCAGGCACGAAGAGCAGGAGCGCCGCCACCTTGTCGGAGACGTTCTCGGTGGGCTCATAATGGCCGGTGTCGAGGGTGTACATGACCTTGCGGGTCGCGCAGTAACCTTCGAAGAAGTCCATGGAGCCGACTGTGTAGCTTTCCAGTCCGATGCCGAAGAGCTTGGCTTCAACGCAGGATTTCATGTCCGGGAGCTTCTCGGCAAGGATTTCATCGAGGGATTCTGCCAGCAGTTCGCGGTAGCGCTTGCGCTCCACGGTGAGGTCCTTGCTGCCGTCGTGGACCCAGATGTTCATGATACAGGGATCGCCCTGTGCCTTGCCCATGGCATCGGCGATGCGGCGGCAGCGTTTTGTGTGCTCGACCCAGAATTTGCGGATTTCCGGATCAGGGTTGGAAAGGGAGAGGTCGCCGCTCTTGGGGTGGGAGAAGGAGGTGGAGTTGAAATCCAGCTTCATGTCGTTCTCCGCCGCCCACTGCATCCAGTTTTCGAAATGCTCGGGGCCGACCTGGTCGCGGTCGACGAACTTGCCGCCGAAGTCGCCGTAGATTTCGTGGAGGTTGAGCCTCTGGGTGCCTGCGAGCAGGCTTTTGGCGAAACGTACGTCGGCACGGACTTCGTCTATGTTGCGGGCGCGGCCGGGATAGTTGCCGGTCGTCTGTATGCCGCCGGAGAGGGCCTGGTTACGCTCGAAGCCCACCACGTCGTCGGTCTGCCAGCAGTGGAGGGAAATGGGGGTTTTCTCGAGGGTCTCGATGGCCTTGTCGGTGTCGATGCCCAGCTCGGCATAGCGTTCCTTCGCTATTTCGTAGGCTTTGAGTATCTGTTGTTCTTTCATTGTGTTATTTATTTGGTTTGCGGGGTGAATTCGGTGACGGGGAAAGACGCCGATACTATGCGGCGCATCTCCCAGCGGTCCTTGATAAGGCCGGCGGCCTTGGCCTGGAGGAGGAGGTTGCCGATTGCCGTGGCTTCAACGGGGCCGGCCACCACAGGGATGCCGATGGCGTCCGCCGTCCACTGGTTCAGCAGGGCGTTGGCGCTGCCGCCGCCGATGACGTGGAGTTTCTCAATCCGGAACGGGGCGAAGCCCTGCAGGAGCTTGAGCACCTCGCGGTAGCGCTCGGCAAGGGAGTGGAATATGCAGCTGACGATCTGGGCGTCGGAGAGATTCTTCGCTTCGCTCAGAATGACATTGTCGACACTCCTGAAGGCACCATTGGCACATTCGGAGACCCTATTGTCATTTCGAGCGGAGCGAGAAATCTCCGCCACCATGTTCTCCGGGGCGGCGAAGCGGGGATCGTCGGGGTTGATGCGGCCGGGGAAGGCCTCCTCGCTGCGGGCCATTTCCACCAGCTGCGGATATGTGTACTCACGACCTTCGGCCTTCCAAATCTCGCGGCACTGCTCCAGGAGCCACATTCCCGTGATGTTTTTCAGGAAACGGGTGGTGCCTTCGATGCCGCCTTCGTTGGTGAAGTTGGCCTCTTCGCTGCGCGCGTCGATTATGGGAGCCGGGGCTTCGATGCCCATCAGGCTCCAGGTGCCGCTGCTGAGGTAAGCGAAACGCTCGTCGGAGGCGGGCACGGCAGCCACGGCGGAGGCGGTGTCGTGGCCTGCGACGGCGACCACGGGTACGGGGCCCAGGCCGGTCTCCTCTGCTATTTCCGGCTTCAGCGGACCGATCACGGTGCCGGGCTGGATGATGGGAAGAAGCACGTCCGTGCGTATTCCCAGGCGCTCCAGGAGCCGCTTGTCGAAGCTCCGTGTCTTCTGGTCCATCATGCCGGAGGTAGAGGCGTCGGTGTATTCACATACCTGCCTGCCGGTCAGCGTCCACGCGAGCAGGTCTGGCATGAAGAGTATGCCGGCGGCGTTAGCGAGGGCGGGATCGGCGGCCTTGGTCTGGGCGTACAGCTGGAAGATGGTGTTGAAATCCATTATCTGTATGCCTGTGGCGGCATAGAGATCGGAACGCGGCACTATGCCGAACACCTCTTCGGGGATGCCTTTGGTGTAGGGGTCACGGTAGGCTCGGGGAAGGCCCGCCAGGCTGCCGTCGGGGGCGATGCAGCCGAAATCGACGCCCCAGGTGTCTATGCCGATGGAGTCGAGCTTTACACCTTTGGCGCCGAGGTCCCTGAGGCAGTCCAGGAAGCTTTTGCGTATGGCATCAAGGTCCCAGCAGAGCCGGCCGTCCTTTTTCAGGGGACGGTTGGGGAAGCGGCAGACTTCCTCCATCGAAAAAACGCCTCCGGAAAAGGTGCCGAGCAGGGCTCTGCCGCTGGTCGCACCGCAATCTAAGGCAAGGAAACGATGAGTCTGGTTCATATACTCCAAATGTAAGCAAAAACCATTATATTTGCAAAACTAATCATTTAATGCAGCACAATGGACAATAGCATCTTTACCCCAGTGGCCCTGCCCTATGCGCAGGATGCCCTCGCACCCGTCATCAGCCCCGAGACCATCGCATTCCACTATGGCAAGCATCTCCAGGCATATATCAACAATCTCAATGCAGCCCTCCCGGGCAGCGGTTTCGAAGGCAAGGAGCTCGAAGAAATTGTGCGCACGGCTGAAGGCGGCATCTTCAACAATGCCGGCCAGGTCCTGAACCACACCCTGTATTTCACACAGTTCAAACCCGCAGGCGCAGAATCCGCCCCGGAAGGCGCACTGGCCGAAGCCATCGCCCGCGATTTCGGTTCATTCGAAGCCTTCAAGGCTGAGTTCCAGAAGAAGGGCGCCGGTCTCTTCGGCTCCGGCTGGGTCTGGCTCGCCTCCGACGCCGAAGGCCGACTGCAGATCGTCCAGGAAGTCAACGCCGGCAACCCCGTACGCCGCGGCCTCACCCCGCTCCTGACCTTCGACGTATGGGAGCACGCCTACTACCTTGACTATCAGAACCGTCGTCCCGACCATCTGGCCGCCCTCTGGCAGATTATCGACTGGTCCGTCATCTCCGCCCGCTACGGTCGGTAACGCACGGGCCGGCAAGGCGGTTACGACTTGACGTGGATATCCATCTGGGGGAACGGGAACGGGAAGCCGGAGGCGGGTAGTTCCTGGTAGATAGCGTCATTGACGGCGAAGTAGACATCCCAGTAATCGGCATTCCTGACCCAGGCGCGGACCACAAAGACAACGGAACTGGATTCCAGCGAGAAAACGGCTGCGAACGGAGCCACGGCGCCCGGCGTTGACGGATCAAGCACCTTCTCATTCGCCGTGACAATCTCCACCAGCTTAGCCTTGCAGGCCTCGGCATCCACACCGTATTCCATCCCTATCTTCCACTCCAGGCGGCGGATAGGGTTCTTTGTATAATTATTGATATTGCCGTTGGCCAGGGGCCCGTGCGGAATGGTCACGCTACGGTTGTCCGGGAGCGTCAGGCGCGTGCTGATAATGGACATTTCAGTCACGGTGCCGGCATAGCCCTGCGCCTCGATGAAATCCCCCACCTTGAAAGGCTTGAACGCAAGGATGAGCAAGCCGCCGGAGAAATTCTGCAGTGTGCCGCTCAACGCCATACCGATGGCCACGCCGCCGCCGGCAAGAAGGGCCGCCAGCGAAGTGGTGTTCACACCGAGCGTGCTTATAGACACCACAACCAGCGCAACCGTCAGCACCACCGAAGTAAAACTCGACACGAACGAAGCCACAGTCTTGTCGGTCTTCCGAACCTCGAAATAGCGCTTCAGCGCCTTCTTGATGAAACTGATCAGCCAGATGCCGACAACATATATCAATATAGCCACCAGCATTTTAAGCCCGAAATGAATCGAATCCACCGCAACCTGGTGCAGCGCGGTGGAAGGATCGGAGACAAGAGTTTCAGCGAAATCGTTGGCGGCTGCCCGGGCGGAATCAACCCTGCTGGTCATAGTCGAATCAGCCACAAAAGGATTTGTCTGGAGAATCATCATATCTGCAAAGATACCAAAAATACTCAATACTCAGCACTTTCGCCGTCCGCGCACGGATGCCCTTCCCTCTCGGTTTCAAGCGTAGCGTGCGAAATGCCGCAGTGGAAAAGATGATGTTTGACCTCCGCCACGACCTGCTCAAGCTCAACTCCGTCAGCGACGACTATATGAGCCGTCAGGGCCGTATCCGTAGTGCTGACAGGCCAGATATGCACATGGTGCACGTCCAGCACCCCCTCTACCTCATTCATTTCCGAAAGCACCTCTTCCCTGTCAATCCCCTCCGGTACGGCGTCGATGCTCATGCTGAGGCTCTCCGACAGCAGCTTCCACGTGCTGACAAGGATGACGACTGCAATAAGGATACTTATCACCGGATCCACGAAAGTCCACCCGGTGAATGAAATTAACACGCCGGAAACCACGACGCCGGCGGAAACCAGAGTGTCGGCCGCCATGTGCAGGAAGGCACCCTTGGTGTTGATGTCGTTCTTCTGATGCCTCATCAGCAGGAATGCCGTCAGGCCGTTGATGACAATGCCCACGGCTGCCGTCCACGCAATTGCCACGCCGTCCACCGGCTCCGGATTCCTGAACTTACGAATGCTTTCCACCAGGATGGCGCCCACGGCCACGAGCAGAATCAAAGCGTTCAAGAGGGAAATAAGCACCGAGCCTTTGCGGAAACCATAGGTAAACTTATCTGTCGGTTTTGTCGTTGAGAGCCTGAAAGCCACCAGGGCAAGGAGAAGGGAGAAAACGTCGCCCAGGTTATGTCCGGCGTCGGAAAGCAGGCCGAGAGAGCCCTTCCAGAAACCAACGCCCGCCTCCACCAGCACAAAAGCGACGTTAAGGATTATTGAAAAAATATACACACCTTTCAAGGTGTCCGCGCCCTGCAAGCTGTGGTGGTGATGATGGTGATGTTCATGTGCCATTGCCTGAAATTTTAACAAATATAAGCATAATCAGAAGATTTTCCCTATTTTTACGCGCTAAGACATTACACAGACATGGAGATTCAATGGAATTTTATTCTCAGGATATTCATCGCCGGACTGCTCGGCGGCCTCATAGGATTCGAGCGTGAATTCAGGGCAAAGGAGGCGGGTCTCCGCACACATTTCATCGTGGCTCTGGGCAGCGCCCTGTTCATGATAATATCTCAGTATGCCTTCACCGGCCGATATGATGCCGCCCGCGTGGCCGCCCAGGTGGTCTCAGGCATAGGTTTCATCGGCGCCGGCGTGATCATTTTCCAGAAAAACGTCGTGCGGGGAGTCACCACCGCCGCCGGCCTCTGGGTCGCAGCCGCCATCGGCCTCGCCTGCGGCGCCGGGATGTACGCAGTTGCCGCCGCCGCCTCGCTTATGACCATAATATGCCTGGAGACCATGCACCTGATCACCAGGCGCTACGGAGAAAAGAGCCTTATGCTGACCGTCTCCCCTGTGGACGGCGAGAAACTGACGGGAATCCTCGAAGAAATGCGCCGCGCCGGCTTCGAATTCGATTCCTTCACGGTCTCTAACGAAACCGCCTCAATTTCAATCCACCTACGCCAGCGCAACTACCAGTCCGCCCTCTGCAAACTCCTGGAAATCACCAAAGGCCTCACCGTGGAAATCTCATAACTGCCCCCCTTCCCTGCCATTCTGAGCACCCCTCCCTGTCATTCTGAGCACCCTTCCCTGCCATTCTGAGCACCCCTCCCTGTCATTCTGAGCGGAGCGAAGAATCTGCGGCATAAGTTTTGGATATATATGTTTTGAATAATCATATATATTCACTACTTTTGCGATGTATGGAAACGGTTCAAAGAAAACTAATAGACCTCAGGGCTCCAGTAGTGAGGGCAATTAACATCAAGGCAAGGGCCAGGTCAATGTCCTTCAAAAGATATGTTGAGCAACTCATAGAAGAAGATGCGGCCAAAGACTGTAACCTCTCACTTATTCCTGAAGAGGTCACTGACCCGGTCCTTCTGGGACTGGTAGGCATAGCCGCCGGCCAGTCGCCTGCAAACGAGCCTGCAGATGACAGGCTGGATTACATACTGTCAAAACTGCATGACTGATGAAAGCGTTTCTGGATTCCAATATTTTCCTCAATCCGCTATTGGCAGAAAGCGAGTGCCATGACTGCCTGCGGGTATTGGACGGATGGCGCAACTGTGGCCAGATTGATGAAGTTGTAACAAGCTACCTGTCCATGGCTAATATCGCTTACATTCTGCGAAAAAGAGCAGGAAAAGAGAAAGTCGCACCGACCGTACGAAGCCTGCTCAATTATGTGAGCTCCGTTTCAAACAGTATAGGAGCCGAATATGAATACGCCTGCGCCATGCGTGGCCCCGACTTTGAAGACATTCTCCAATTTGTTAATGCAACAATTAGCGGCTGTGACATACTTATTACATGCAACAAGCATGACTTCCAAAAGATCGCCGACCCGGACAATGTCCTCGGCACTCCGGGGCCGGAGATAATCACCCCAGCCGAGTTCATCTCCCGCTATCTTTAGCTTAGGAGATCTTTCCGGGCTCCGAGAAAAGCGGGCAAGGTCATGGGAAAAGCGGGCGAGGCCATGGGAAAAGCGGGCACGGCCATGGGAAAAGCGGGCAAGGTCTCACGAGAACGCTTAGACCTTGCCCGCTAATCATGTCCTGACTAACCTCTGGGGCCATTCCCCGGGCAAGGTCCCCAGCCTAAAATGAGACCTTGCCCAAGAGAACTGCCTTCTTGACTACTGAATCTGCACACCCCAGTTCAAAGTATAGTCGGTAGCCTTGAAACCACAAAGCTTGTCAGGTATATCAGAATCACTTACGGCGACACCATTCAGACTCGACCCGCTTTTTATTACAAGGGGTGTCGTCATGCCGGCATTGGTCACATAACTCGATCCAGATGTGATATTAACCGTATATCCAAGCATATAGCCGCCAGAGATACCACCGCTTACGTTGAGAGATCCTTCGGCCGAGCAGTCATTCCATGTCTGATTTGTATTGCCAATACCTCCGACGAGCAATGCAGCTCCACCTGAATTACCTGATGCAGTCACGGTTCCCTTCGTGCTACACTTACTCATCTTCACTCCGCTATAAGTAACAAAACCTGAAAAACCACCGGCTGACGCCTGTGAATAGTTCATCTCTGACGATACATTACCAGTATTGCTGCAATTGGTTATTATTTTTGAATTCAGCATGCCGGCAACACCTCCAGTACGGCTTGCCATCACGACAGGCCATGTAATATTGCCGGAATTGTGACAATCGGACACTTCTGAACAAGTTGCATTTGCCCTTCCGATAACTCCGCCGGCGTAAGAAAGTGAGCTGCGGAGATATCCATTATGAATTTCCACATTACCCGTATTATTGAGATTCTTTAACGACATATTAGCTTGATTCTGGTCACCAATCACACCGCCGACAAATGAATTATAAGAACGCTTGCCATCAGCTGCAGTGATTATTAAATCCATGTCAAGTTTCCCACTATTAGAACAATCCTCTGCGGAATTAAACAGTTTTCCGATAACACCACCTAAATACGCTACGGATGATTGAGTCCTCAGCGATATATCAGCATAATTATGACATCCAGTCACCGGGGCACACGTAAAGCCCACAACTCCTCCGACAAAATTATTTGTGCCGTTGGTGTTGTTCATGGAAGTGTTAATTGTCAGAACACCTGTGCTTTGGTTTACGCAGTTGCTGATTTTACATTTATCCGTGTCCGCATCTGCATAAGTGTTTCCACCTGCCTGTCCCAGAACACCACCGAACGAAGGATTAGTATGAATACCCGATCCTGATGTGGTCAAATCTCCTGCTGCAGCAAAAGTGCCGGTAATGCTGACAGGTCCGGTATTATTGCAATCTTCCGCAGTATAAAACACACAGCCGGCAACACCAGCTATTGCAGGCCTCGTGCTGTTGACATCGCCGAAAGGTCCAACATAAGTCACTGAACCACTGTTTGAACATTCATTTATATGGCCCATCAGAAAGCCTGCAACTCCTCCTATATTAGAGAAAGTTCCATTGGCATTAGTACCTATTTCGTAATAGAGATTTCCACTATTTGAACATTTTTTGACGGTACCTCTATTGCCTCTACTTGCATAAGCAGTTCCAGTCGTTCCACCAGTAATACCACCAAGATAGATGTGCTTGGGAGCACCACCAATTTTAATGGAAAAATTGCCCGCATTTGAACAAGAGACAATGCCGTCCTTGGCGCCACAGTTGAAGAAAGCAGTAAGTCCTCCGGCCCAGATATTACCGGTACTGCTTGACACCTCTACGTCAAGGTCTCCATAATTCTCACAATTCTCTATAAGACCATAAGAAACACGGGACAGGTAGCCGAAATGCAAGCCCGTCAGGTCTGAAGTGCGTTTGGCCGCAGTTGCCTTGTTGATGATACCGGAAAGCACACCTTTGCTCTTGACTGAATCACAAACAAAGCAAGAATACTTATCCGAAATGCTGAAACTACAAGTCTCGGCAATCGTGAAATTCATCATCTTTCCTTCTAGGCTCCTTACCATAGCCTGTTGACCATTAGATGTCCATTTGCCAATGATATGGTACTGTCCGTCAAGAGTCTTCACAAACTTTGCACGCTTGGACAATTGGACAGAAGAAAGATCAAGATCAGCGCATATGTATCCATCCAGATTAGAATAATCAAGATAGTCAACCAGCCCGGCGCCATCCTCGATGACGCTCACCTCGGTGCCGGCGGCAAGGGAACCAAGCTTCTTGCCCTTGCCGGGAGTGCTGAGGTCAATCTCGGCATCCGTCTTGAGCAGATAGTACTTGGAATCGCTCTTCAGAGTGAAAATGCGGATTCCCGTGTACTTGGCGGGCTGCACTGCCGCCCAGAACTGCTTGCTGCCATCGGCATCGGCAAGATTGATGGTCACCGAAGGAGAATCACCGGCAAGGGTCTCCCCTTTGGCAGCCGTGTGGATAATCACCTTCGTGGCACCTGCCGGAGGAGTGAGCCGCAGAAGGCTGATCCCGCTAGTGAAATAGAAATTGAATTCGCTGTCGCTCACCTTCTCGGCAGTATTGGCGACGGCAATCATAGCATCGGGAGCAATAGTAGCGCCAGACGGTATCGACTGATCCGAAGGAATAGCGGGGGTGCCAAATTCTGCGCCGGCAGCCTCAAAAGGGAACACTGCCTTAAGGCCTTCAGTGGATGAAACCGAACCGGAGAAAATGGCGACTGACTGCCCGTCGGCTGAAGGATCAAGAGTAAACTCACGCTTGGCCGTGCCGTCATAAACTGCAAGCCTGTCGCCGGACTTCCAGGTCCAGGCAGCGCCGTCCATATCGGACTTGACACCATCAAGGCTGGCCGTGATGGTGATGGGGATAAGATTCTCCACGGCAGGAGCGTTTTCCTCGGGAGTATCGACTACAATTTCCTTGGGTGTGCAGGAAACCAGTGCGGCAGCACAAAGGGCCGCGAAAAAGAAAAGTCTCTGTTTCATAGCTCTGCCGTTTAGGAAAGTTCAATGACATCATTGTCATCATAATCGATGACAACGCGGTTACGATTTGATGAATCCTGTAGAATACGATCTGTGACCGAGACTGTTACAATTCGGCAACAGGGAGGGGTATACACCCACTTAAATAATTGACTCATAATGACTTATATTGGTTTATCGGTTATTGCAAATGAACGATCTCCCCGGCGTGGAGGATGTGGTAGTCGCCGGATTTGGCGTCGAGCACGAAGACCTGGTAGGCCGTGCCGCCGTCATAGACGCGCACCACGACGTGGCCGTACCAGGGCTCGAAGTTCTTCCATAGTTCCTCTCCCAGGCGCTCGCGGCTGCCTTCGGTCGTGATATACAGTTTCCGGGGCGTATTGTACGTCATAGGGTCCACCCAGCGGTCCAGGGTTCGGGAATAAGGATGGGTGCGGTTGGAGCACATCTCCACAATCACCTCCGGGCTGAGTTTCTTCAGAAAGTAGCCGTTGGAAGACTCCTTCCAGCCATGATGGTCGGGGTTCAGGAGGGTGACGTGCCTGTCTATCAGGTCGGCCACGGGGGTCTCGAAATCGCGGTGCTGAGCCTTGAAAGATTCCCAGGGGCCGCTGCCCAGGTCGCCGCCGTTGTAGTAGCTGAATTTCCCATAGGTAAAAAGGACCACGCAACTGAACATATTCTCATCGAATATTTCAGGGTCCTCGTCATACATACGCTTGGTCTTCAAACCTTTACCCGTATGGATATAGCCGTTTGCAGCAATGTTCCAGACCTCGAAATTCTTGCGGTAGCTGCGCTTGTCGTACTGAGGGCGAAACTGCTTGCGGCTGCCGATCCGGAACGCTTCCAAGACGGTACCGCAGCTGTCCCGCTGATACTTGCAGAAAGGGAAATAACCTTCCAGAAAGAATTTCTCCCTCTTCTGCATATACTCCTCGGAAGGAATTGGTAGCTGGCCGCAGCAGGCGCGGTCCACTATCTTGTTGAAATGAATCTTCTCGCCCACTTCCGTGACACCGGCAATCCTGTATCCGTGGGAGCCTGGTTTGGAAATACCCATAGTCCCGGCATGGTCGCCGTGATAGTGGGTAAGATAAAAATAGTCCACAGTGTCGCGGTGCGGAAGGCCTTCGGAAAAGTCGTGGATGTATTTGGCAATCCACTCTCCCGGCCTCAGGCTGTCATTGGGCTGCGCCACGTGCCAGCCGGTGCCCACGTCGCCGGCATCAGCCAGCATGGTGGTGCCGTCGGGCATCACGATGAATGAGGCGTCGCCCCTGCCGGTGGCTATGAAATGTATGTCGAACAATCCCTTTTCCCACTTGGGAAGGAATTCCTGTGCTCCCAGCGAGCAGCAAAGAAGCACCAATGATGCAGTAAATAAAAGCTTTTTCACCATTTATCAGATTTAGACATATCGTAAAGCATGCGGGGACGGGTCATCGTCTCGCTGTAGGTATTCCCGTATTCATCCGTCACCTCTATGAGGACGGAAGACGTGGCGCTTGAGCAGGTGGCCTCGAACATATGAGCCGTGGCGTTTGTGGTGAAAGTCATACTGCTGCTCGAGGCGTTCATCCTGTAGCAGTTGAAGTGTATGATGTGCAAAGGATCGTAGGCCTCGACTCGCTTCACATCCAGGCGCCCCACCCCTATTTCAGTCATACTGACAGTATAATGCGTATTCCAGTTGAACACGTTCACCAGTATCTTGTTGTCGCTGCGGGGTTCGTCGTAGCCGTGTACATACTGCTTGTAGTACGCCTCGGTGATGAATGAATAATTGTCCTTCACCTTTGGACAATACGTTGCCCGCTCTATGAGGCAGTTGTTCAGGTCGTAGGCCCGGAACTGGTACGAAGGATCCTTTCCTACCGGTTTGTAGTGTGTGGAAATGTCGGAAGAAACGGCATCAAGTATCATATAGCCGGCAGGAGTTCCGTCCTGGCTGATGTTGGTCCGCCCGCCGGTGTAGTGCCCTGTCCACCACCAGGAAGCGCAGACCGCGCCTATATTCTGCTCGCGGCGGATATCGGAAAAATAGTTGGTGAAACGCTGATGGGTGTGGCCTGAAACTATCTCCAACGGGCGCTTGCCTGCGTAGTTAAATACTGCGGTGAGGTCGGACTGAGGCATATTGTAGCTGAACCAGGGCTCACTGTGACTTCCGTCAGGCAGATAAGTCCTGGTGCTGAAATGGCAGTGCACGCCCAGCACGATACGGCAGTCGGACGGGGCGTTCTGCAAATCCGCGCGCAGCCAGCTGAGCTCATCGGAGGTGAATTTGGAGCTGTAGCTCAGGTCGCCGACAGTGCCCTGGGTGCCGCCTTTGTTGGCAAACACCGTATTGTCCATCATCACATAGTGGATATCACCGAGGTTGAAGGAATAGTAGCTGGGGCCGAACGCTGCACGGAAAGGGGCCTCTGCCAGCAGGTCGGATGCCACATAAGGGTCGTTGTCATGATTGCCGGGGATCACATAAATGGGGATATCGAAGCCCGACAGTTCCTCCTTGAAAGAATCCGGTTGATAGAGCATCGAGTACCAGAATTCGTCCCAGGTGCTGTCGCCAAGACAGAGGGCAACAAGCGGCAATCCGGAGCCGCGGGCTTCGGCCTGGGCCTGTGAGAGTTCCTTCTTGAATCCGGCCCGGAACTGCTGCACGTCACTGCTGGACCGGTTGGCAAGGTGGCAGTCGGTGAAGAAAACGGCTCTGTGGGTCTGTGCATCCAGAGGAGCAAGGACGAAGTTGTTCATCTGGGGTTCCGTCCGGTCGGAACTGACACGCCGGAAGAACTGAGCCGTACTGCGGTTGACGGCCACCGTGTACCCGCGGGGCTGGGAGATCGACACGTAGCCGTACTTGCGCGCTGAATCGATGTAATAGCAGCCGTTGGCATCGGTCTTTGTGGTCTTGACGCCATCCGAAACGCTCACGCCCTGCAGAGGGTTCCCGGAATTGTCGATCACCCGGCCGTACATAGTGTAGCCGCTGCGGAACTCGACTTCATAGGTGTCCCGCACATCCACGAACGCCATTCCAAGGCTCCGGAGGGGGCCGCCGATGCAGATCTTGACCTCATACATGCCACCTATGAAGCCCTGCGGCATGGGCTCTACGGTAAAGCCAGTCGCGCTGTCGGCCGCCGTCACGCGTGCCACCAGCACCTGCGAAGAGTTGCTGCGGGATGTCAGGCGGATGTAGTCCCCGACCGAAGCGCCGGAGTACGGGAACACCGTGGGCGCATTGAAATTGAGCGTCAGCACGCCGTCGGGAAGTGTCATCGAAGACACATCCGGGAGAGCCGCACCGTTGTATTCCAACGGGCTAAGCGAGCACATGGAGGAGCGCCTCAGGTCCAGGCCGGCACGGGCCGACTTGGTCTGGGATCCGCCGTCGGAGTCCTTGACGGTGACGGTGAAGCCGCCGGCCAGAGTCCCCGCCGGGACCACAAAATAAAATGCCTGGGGTGTGTCTTTCGAAAGCTGCACGGCTGAAGGGCACTCCAGGGTGAGCGTGCGCTGATCCTTTCCGGTGTACTTGAGCGAAAGCAGCGGCGCATCGCCGAAAGCCACGGTGCCGCTGCCCCAGAGCGCTTCATTATCGGCGCTGGTGACAGATATGGAACTCACACTTGCCGAGCCGGTCAGCTGCACACAAAGCAGGCCGCACAGGTTCCTGAACTGCAGGTGGGTTCCGTCTGTGCTATATGCTGCCGCCGGATTGGCTCCCGGGGCAAAAGACCCGGAAGCATATTCCTGGACAGAAGGCAGGGAGATTCCGAGTTCGTTGCCGGAGAGAGCAACTCCGGCAGAAGCCGGATACACAGCATAGAAGGGTGCATCACCGTCTATGCTGCCACGAAAAACGGCAGAACTGCCGCCAGCCGAGGCGGCATCGGCGCTGAACACCGAGCCGCCCGTCTGCGCAGCATTAAAGAGCTTTATCTGATCGCCTTCGCTCCAGACCACCTTGCCGCCCGTGGCCAGCGAGGTCCGGCTCACTGAGGGGGACTCGAGCACGGCTTCGAAAGTGCGCAGCGCCCCGTCGGGGTGCAAAGCCCCCTCCGGATCTTCCCTGCCGCAGGAAAAAGCGAGCGAAACCGCAGCAGCGATAAGGATAAAGCGTTTCATCATAGTTTATTCCGAATAATTGAGATTAAAGGTCACAAGGCTCTTCCACTTATCATAATTAAGCGAACCGGCGAGGAATCCGCCATAATCGTAATTGATTTTGCCGTCCTGAGTTTCCTTGTAGGAACTGATAACCTGCGCAAGATCGGCTTCAGACTCGACGGACACGGTGTTGCCCGTGTGCTTGTTGACTATGGAGCAGCCCTTCTTGATGGTGAGCTTGCTGCCGGCAGTGCCGTAAGCCATGGTGTTGGCCGTGTTGGTGATCCTTCCGGCGATAAAGCCTATGTCTCGGCAATGGTTCGACTTGATCGTGACCAGTATCGAGCAGCCGGAGCCGATCCCGAAGCCGGCGGCATTCTGGGGCTGGCCCACCAGGCCGCCAAGGCCATAAATCGTACCGTTCATATACGCATCGTTGGTGTAATCGATCGTAAGGTGATCCACGACAGTGTCGGACACCGTATGGCCTGCCGCCTCGTAACCAACGACGCCGCCGATGTAGCCGGAATTGATCTTACCGGGAATGGAGATAGTGCCGCTGACACTGCAGCTTTCGATTGTGCAGGCACCGCCGCTAATGCCGCCGGCCCTGGTCTTGCCGAACCCGTCAAGGACCATTTCTCCCGAGAAAGCGCAGCCGGAAATCGCTCCCGTCTGAGTCGCGGCACCGCCTGAAGGCTCAGAGCCGGGCCAGCCCACGATGCCGCCGAACGCATTGTTGGAACCGGTCGCATCGCAGGTGAATGATACCCTTCCGCTGTTGGTACAGCCGTTGATACTGGACACCTTCTTGTCGGCAGAATTGTAGGAGCCGCCGCAGATTCCGCCACCCTGCGCCACAAACTGCTTGTTCAGACCGCCGTTGTGGGTCGAAGTCACCCAGTAGGCGTCAACCTTTCCGGCGTTGCTGCTGTTATTGATAGTGCCTTGAAGATTTCCCACAACGCCTCCGATGGTCGCACGGGTGTTTGTATTGTAATTGGAGTTCGCATTGTCTATGTTCAGCAGTGTGGAACTCACGTCGCCGCTGTTGATGCAGTCATTGACTTCGGCTTTGTAGACGAGACCGGCCACGCCTGCAGCGACACTCGATACGAGGGTGAGCGACCCCACGCCGGCATATCCGGTGCTGTATCCGCCTCGCAGGACCACGTCCCCGTGGTTTTCGCAGGAGCTCATCTCACCGGCGCTGTATCCGGCAACGCCAGCCGCGCAGGCCCTCTTCAGCGGACCGTCTCCCGCCCCGTCCGAAGACTCGGACAGCACGGAAATCGTGCCGGAATTTGTGCAGCCGATAAGGCGTGCGCCGGAGAAACCGATTACGCCGCAGGCAAACAGGCAGTCGTTACCGGAACCCGGAGTCTTGATCGTGACATCACCGGTATTGGTGCAGGCCTCGAATATTCCGGAGGCCGCCGCGTGGCCGCTGATTCCTGCAGCATACAGGCACTTGGTCATTGTGTCGTCGGTGAACTCCACGTTCACTGCCCCACTGTTGGAACAGTCGCTGACATAACCTGCGTTACGGCCCATCACGGCGCCCAGATAGAGGTTGTTGCCTGCAACGATACCGGGAGCAGACATATCTATGCTTCCGCTTGTGGTGCAGTTCATCACCGTACCGCTTTCGTCATTATTGCCCACGACCAGGCCGAAACGGCCGTCCTGCGCGCTCTCGGAATCGATTGCAGGAACCGAAGCAGATGCTTCCACGATAACGTCAGAAATCCTGCCGCGGTTGTTTGCCACCACGAATCCAAAGTTGGAAAGCTTGTTCGGGAACGTGAGCACACAACTGGAAGAAAGCGTGACAGCTTTGAGTTCGCCCTGTGTACGGAGCGTTTCAAGAAGGGGCACCGAACTGATCCAGTTCTTGATGGAGTGTCCCTGACCGTCAAGCGTTCCGGCAAAAGGCTTGCCCGGGGCATAGTTCACGCCGGACATATCGATGTCGGCAGTGACCTTCACCACATCTGCCGGCCCATACAGATTTGCGTGCAGGGCCCAGTCCTGGAGGTCTGCGGCATTGGAAATGTCGTACAGCAGGCTGGTTAGTCCTTCGGAAACGGTACCGAAGTTCACGCAGCCGTTGCGCTTCATATCGGCAGTATTTGCGCTCTGCTTGTAGCTGCGCGAAGTAGAATTTCCAAGGACGAAAGTCACGCCCTCGACAGCTCCGGGGGCTACGGCAATGTAGTAGTCACCCGCGGCAAAGGAACTGCCGGAAGGAGACAGGGTGTACATTGCCGCCGCTCCAAGGGATTCTGCAGGGATTACACCGGTCTCGAAATCCGGAACCACATTTGTGGCCTTGGGAGCCGGGCCGAAATCCACGGAAGAGAAATCTCCGGAAGCCAGGGTGAACTTGGCAAGCGAAGCCACATTCTTGAAATTGAAACTGCCTCCGGCACTCGCCTTGGCAACTGCCACCAAGGCATCGGGATCTACAGGATAGCCCGCGCTCAGAGTCTGGACTGAAGGGACAGTCACCACAAGCGAGGTACCGTCCAGCGTGGCGGCAGAGAAAGGCGACACGGCGGTAAACTCGGTAGCGCCCGAAGAGACCAAGCCGGTGAAAGTGGCAGTGGTGGATCCGGCACCGTTTGCCAGGGTGAAACACTGGAGTGCAGTGCCGTCGAACACTGCGATTTGGTCACCCTCGCTCCATACGACCCTGAGGCCGTCAAGCATGGTCCTGGTCAGATCAGCCTTGCCGGCAATGAAACTCACCTGGACAAGGCCATCTCCTGCAGGAGCTTCCGGGGCAATGGTTTCGCGATTGCACGAGGCGGTCAGCGCCACAAATGCGCCAAGCGCCAGAAAGAAAGCTAACTTTTTCATAATCATTTCCTTATTACCACTCGAAAGTACCCAGGTCATCAAAAGATTCCGTCGTGCAGTCTTCGCTGTAACAGAGCAAGGAGGGCACGGAGGCGGACAATTCACAAATAGGAGTTTGATACTCCCAGGGAGCAGTTTTAGTCGCCATATTGCACATTGAATACTATATTGTTATTTACCAGTGAAAAGTCGGGACGACGAATGTAGGTCTCGAAGTTGGAGGAGGTAAGGGCCGTGCCGTTGAAGCTGCCCTTTACCTTGATGGGATCGGCTGCAGTGCCGAGCTCGAGCTTGGTCGTGACAGCCTTGTTCTGGCCGATGACACCAATGAGCATGGATGCCGCAGAGCCTTCGGGCACCACCACTGCGCAGTCCACCTTGCAGCCCGAGTAGGTCTGCGCGGTGTTGCCCAGGGCACCCACTAGAGCGCCGACTCCGCCTGCCGCCGACGTCTCGGTGCCGGCGAGCTTCACGTCGGAACCCACTTCCCCGCGGCTCTCGCAGGATGCCACGTCGAAGAAGTTCTGGAATCCGATGATACCGCCCACCGAGCAGTTGGTCAGCCCCGCCTTAAGCCATATCTTTCCGTAATTCTTGCAGCCGCTGCACTTGACGGCGCCGCCGCTGATGCCGCCGATACGGGACTTGCTGAAGCCGTCCAGCGTCAGGGCTCCCCTGTTCACACAATCGCTGATATGGTTAACTCCGGATGCGTTTTCCTTGCCGGGCCAGCCAACGATACCTCCGAAAGCGTTGTTGGACTGGGCCGAGTCGCAGGTGATGGATACGTCACCCTCGTTGGTGCAGCCTATGATGCTGGAACTCAGCTGGTCAGAGTGGTAGTCTCCCCCGCTGATGCCTCCCACCTGGCCCACAAAGTTTTTCGAGAGCGATGCGTCATGGGCTCCGGTGATCCAGACCACCTCGACGGCGCCTTTGTTGGAGCAGCTGACGACGTCGCCCCATGTGGACGACACAACGCCTCCGACGCTCTGGCGCGCCGTGGTGTTATATACGGAGGATGCATCGTCGATGTTGCGGAATTCGCTGCGCACCTTGCCTGTGTTGTGGCAGTTTTCAATTGTGCACTGGTAGGCGTGTCCCACGATTCCGGCCACGTTGGAGGAATACTTGGTGGCGCTTCCCACCGTCTGCTGGGCAAGGGTGTATCCGGCCCTCAGGTAAACGTCGCCGCTGTTGTTGCAGCCGGAAGTCTTGCCGCCGGACCATCCTGAGTAGCAGGCAATTCCGGCCACGCCAACACCCTTCACTGAGCCGTCCGCCTTGCCATCGGCGCTTTCGCTGAAGAAAGAAACGGCGCCGGAATTGCTGCAGTCGGTGATTTCGCCTCCGCTGTAACACACGATACCGGCCGCCTGACCATTGGTGGAGATGGAAGGAACGTGCACCGAAACTGCCCCGCTGTTGGTGCATTTCAGCGTCTTGGCACCGCTGTTGGCAGCGCCCTGGACACCCGCCACATAGACGCTCTGCGCTGCCGTCTCATTGATTACTACTGAGACGACGCCCTCATTGGAGCAGTCTTTCGCAACGGCGCCTTCGCCCGTGGAGCGGCCGGCGACTCCGCCCACATAGACTGAGCCGTCGGCAGATGCGGGACCGCTGTAGCTGACTGCTCCTTTGTTGATGCAGCCGGACAGGGTTCCGATGTTCTCGCCGCAGATGACGCCCTTCCAGCCTTTGGAGAGGGCAGAGATGGCTACGGGAGCGTTGTTGACAACGTTCTCTATGGTGCCCGCGCTCGCGCCGGCTATGAATCCGAATTTCTCGACTCCGCCGGGAATGGTCAGTTTGCAGGAAGCATCCAGGACCAGGTTGCGGACTGCACCGCTGGCGGATATGCTTTCAAACAAAGGCGCGGAGCTTGTCCAGTTCTTTATGGCAAAACCCTGTCCGTCAAAAGGATAAATCATAACCTCGACTTTCGGGAGGCTCACCCCGGAAAGGTCCAGGTCGGAGCCAAGCCTGAAGTCGCCCGCCGCCTCCGATTTTGCTGCAGCCTCAAGGAAGGCGACGAACTTTTCAGGAGTGCGGATCACGTGGGCGTTCTCCCCCTGCGCCACCGTGAAAGCGGCGGAAGCGCTTCCGTCCACTGCCGAAACGGTGATGATGCCGGTGCGGGCCTGGTCGGAGTTGGGAGTCACGGTCACAAGTATGTAGGTGCGGGCATCCAGCGCCGCTTCCCCGGTGTGGCGAAGACTGATCCAGTCGGCGTCTGCAGTGGCTTTCCAGTCACGGTTGGAGCGCACGGCGATGGTGAATTCCTCGCCTGCGAAATCCGCTTCCCTGGTGGTCTCGTCGAGGACGATGGACGCAGGAGCAACTGCCTTGTTGCAGGAGGCAAAGACCCCGGCGCAAAGAATTGCAATTATTGTGAGTGTTCTTTTCATAATCTCATGCTTTTAGTTAACGCCGTCCACATAGCCGGGATTCTGGGTGAGGACGTCGGGATAGAGGGCACGCTGAGTGGCAGGAATAGGCCACAGGTAGTCGCGGGCGTCATCCCAGAGGGCACCGTAGTCGGTGGTGGAATAGGCCACGATGTAGCCGTGGTCGCCTTCGGAGAGCACCACGTCCTGCACCTTTGTGCCGACCTTGATCTTGATGCTGCCGTCGGCCGCCTGGTAGAAGTTCACGTCAGGCGTGCCGTCTCCGGAGGTGTCGTAGTCGCCCAGGCCGGGGATATACACGCCGTACCAAGGCACATAGTGCTGCAGGCATTGCTTGCATTCAGCCCAGCGGAACATATCCCAGGAACGGTCGGGCTCCTCAAGGGCAAGCTCCACCGCCCTTTCGCGGCGGATTTCCAGGATCACGCCGGTGTTGGCACTGCGGGTGACGTTGGGATAGCACTCGAGAAGATACGGGTCGGGGTTGGAATTAGCCGCATCAAGGGAAAGCGAAGGCATGCCGGCACGGGCGCGTATCTTGTTCACCGAGATGTCCAGGTCGGACTGCGTGAGCGTGCCGAGTTCGGCAAGCGCCTCGGCGAAATTCAGATACACTTCGGGGGCGCGCAGCAGTATCCAGTCCGTATCGTCCGAAGAAGACATGCACTTGGCGGCCGCAGGCACGTGCTTTATAGGCTCATAGCCCGTCCAGGAGTAGAACTCGCAGGGCGTCACGGCAGAAGCCCCTTTCTGGACATAACCGGGGCAGAGCACTGTCTGGGCGAGGCGCGGGTCACGGCCCTTCATCTCCTGCACATATCCCATAGTGCGCCAGCCCTCCTTGTCGGTGAAACGGGTGCCGTCGGCGCAGAGATAATGGTTTATGAAGCGCCGGGTCAGGGACGCACGGCTGAAGTTGACGTTGTAGCCCATACTATGGAACACACCGTACTGAGTGTCGTAGTGGCGGCACAGCACGACTTCCTGCGTGATGGCGTTGTCGGCCACGAAGAGGTCGCGGTAGGGCGTCGCACCGGAGGTGTAGAGGGAGAAAGGAGCGGAAGTAGTGAATTCGCGGCCGTAATCGGCTGCCTTCTTCAGATACTTGTCGGCGTCGGCCATACCGTGGTACTTGCGGAAGGTCCCTTCGTAGAGCGCCGCCCTGCCGGCAAACCCAAGGGCGGCCCAGCGTGTGGCGCGGGTGTTGCCCGCTTCCCAGCTGGAAGGCAGGTTGGAGATAGCGAAGTCGAAATCTTCCAGCACCTTGTCCATCACGAAACCACGGTCGTCGCGGGGCTTGTAGACATCCTGGTCGGCTGAGCCGAGCACCTTGTCGAACCAGGGCACGTCTCCATAGGCGCGCACCATCTTGAAATAGAAGTAGGCGCGGAAGAAACGTCCCACCGCTTCGTATTTCGTGGCAACGGCCCGGTCGGTGCACTGGTCCAGATGCTCCAGCATATAGTTGATCTTGCGAAGGGAGGAGAAACTCCAGCTCTGGGTGGCGGGGTTCCGGCCTCCTGTCACATAGGCGGATATGCCGTTGGACATGAAGAAATCGGTGGTGGAACCGAGGCCGGCACTTTCCAGATTGTTGGAATAGAACTGGTTGCACCAGAGAAGCAGGTCCGATTCGGTCTTGAAATACTTGTCGGGCGACACTTCGTCTTCAGGCATCAGCGTGAGGTTGCAGGCCGAAAAGGCAAGAGACAGAACTGCAAAGAGTATGATGTGCTTTTTCATATTGCCGACATTTTAGAAATTGACATTGAGGCCGAAAGTGAGGGTGAGAGGCATGGTGTAACCGGTACCGGTGGTGCCGGACATCTTGCTCGTGATGTAGGTGCCCGAGCCCACTGCGAGTTCAGGATCCACGTACTTGGTCACTTTCTTCATAGGAGACCAGTAATAGAGGTTCTCTCCCGAGAAGTAGAAACGGCAGGAAGAGATGAAGGACTTCTTGAAGGGAACTGTGTAGCCCAGGGTGATGTTCTTCAGTCGCAGGTAGTTGACTTTCTGCAGGTAGCGGTCGTTGGCAACGGCCAGAGGGCCGCCGTTGTAGGATATGATGGGACGGAGACGCGGGAAGTAAGCATCGGGCGTCTCGGGAGTCCAGACGTTATCCTTGTAGTCCTTGGCGATGAAGGTCATCACAGGGTAGCTGTAGAGGTTCCACAGACGGGTGGCGCCATAGACGTCGTCCTGGTTGGCACTCGGATACCAGTCGCGCCGGCCGACTCCCTGGAAGAAGAACGAAAGGTCGAAATTGTTCCAGTTGAAATCGAAGCGCATCGAGTAGTTCATATGCGGGAGCGAGTTGCCGATGATGCGCATGTCGCCGGGATCGTCCACGGTGCCGGCGCCATTGTTGATGTAGCCGTCGCCGTCCACGTCTTCGAACATCATATCGCCGGCCATGAGGTAGCCCACGCCGCCTCCGGACATGTTGTAGATACGCTGGTAGATGTTGGAGGCCTGATGGACTGCTGCCTGGTATGCAGCGGCCTCATCGTCGGATGAGAAGAGTTTCGGAATGTGGTAACCCCAGATTTCCCCGAGTTCCTTGCCGACGTAGTAGTTGCTGAAGATGCGTTCGGGATTGTTGTACTTTGTGATTATCGTCTTATAGTCACCGAGGGTGCCGGTGATTCCATACTGGAAGGGCTTGCCGCCGAGTTTGAACTGGTCCTTCCATCCGAGCTGTATTTCCCAGCCGTTGGTGCGAAGGTCTGCGCAGTTTTCCTTCGGTGTCGAGGCTCCGTAGGTGCTGGGGAGGGTCAGGGACGTGGTGAGCATGTCCTTAGTCTCACGGATGAAGTAGTCCCCAGTGAAGTTGAGCCTGCCGTTGAGGAAACTCAGGTCAACACCGAAGTTGTAGGTGCTTACCGTTTCCCAGGTGAGACTGGAGGACACGGGATCGGTCACAGAGGCGTACTTGGGCTTGCCGCTGTTGTCGAACAGGTAGGACAGCTGAGCGGTGGAAATGGTCTCCAGGTAACTGTAGTTGGAAACCTGCTGGTTGCCGAGCGAACCGTAGGAGAAACGGAGCTTGCCGTCGGTGAGCCACCCCTTGGCAGGAGCCATGAAAGGCTCACGTGTGAAACGCCAGCCGAAGGATGCGGAAGGGAAATAACCCCAGCGGTGGCCCTCGGCGAAGCGGGATGTACCGTCAGCACGGAAGGAGGCCTCGAACAGGTATTTCTCCATGTAGTCGTAGTTGATGCGGCCGAAGAAACCCAGGGTCTTGTAGGCGGTGATGTCCTGTGTGATGGTGTAGTAGGTGTCGTCGGTGACCGAGTTGAAGGTGCTCAGGGACATGTTGCCCACTCCGAACTGGTCCACGGCCAGGTCGGTGGTACGCCTGTGCTCATAGTTCATACCGGCAAGAGCCTGGAAATGGTGCTTGTCGGCCCATGTGGCACGGTAGGTCGCCACCAGGTCGACGCTGTGGACGTTATACTCATACAGGCGCTCACGGTACTCGTCCTTGGAATAGGCGGTATTGGTGACAATGGTTCCTATCTTGTCGGAATAGGTCGCCGCCTGGTTGCGGTCCTTGTAGAGGCGCCAGTAATTGGTGAGGTTGTAGGTCCCCTTCAGCGAGAATCCCTTGAACGGGGTGAGTTCCAGACTGTTGGAGAGTGTCAGCGTGCGGTTGTTGATGTCGTGGCGCATGTCCGGGTTGGACAGGAGCGCTCCGCGTCCCTTGCCTATGCCCACGCCCCTGATGTCGTAGGGATAGATGACATAGGAACCGTCCGGGTTGGCCGGAGGAAACATGGGGCCGAGAGCCTGGTCGAGAGCGGAGATGGACATGGCCTCGTTGGTGGTGCCGGGATAGACCTGGTGGACGCTGTGGAGAGATGCGTTGGTGCTCCACTTGGCCCATTTGTAGAGCTGGGCGTCGATCTTGGCCCTGAATGCGTAGTTCTCGTAATGCTCCTTGACCGGAATCGCAGGTCCGCTAAGGAGGCCTTCCTGGTCGTAGTACTTGCCGCTCACATAATAGCGTACCGCCTTGGTGCCGCCGGAGACGGAAAGGTCATGCTGCTGCTGGAAACGGTTGCTGTTGAACAAGGCGTTGTACCAGTCATAGTTGCCGTAGTAGTGGTACTGGCCGCTGTCGTCCACGACCACCCAGGGACGGGACGGATCTTCGGTCCTGTCGTAACGGCGGGCCTCGAGTTCAGCCCAGTCGGCCTCGGTGTAGCGGAAGGCACTGTAGCCGTAGCGGGCATAATAGACTTCGTCAACCGCCTTGGCCCAGTCGTATCCGGAGGTGATGTAGTCGATGGAGGTTGTGGGCTTGATCCAGCCGAAACTGTTGGAATAAGATACCTTGGTCTTGCCGGTGGAACCGCTCTTCGTGGTCACGAGCACCACGCCCGCGGAGGCCTTGGCGCCGTAGATGGCGCTTGCAGAGGCGTCCTTGAGCACGGAGACCGACTCGATGTCGGCAGCGTTGATATGGTCCAGGGACACACCCGGGACGCCGTCCACGAGCACCAGCGGGGAGCCGCCGTTGACCGAAGGCACGCCACGGATATTCATCGAACTGCCGCCTACGGGACTACCGGAACTGATGGTGATGTTCATTGAAGGGTCAGCGCCCTGCAGGGCCTGCATCGCGGATGTCACGGGACGGGCGTTCAGCTCGTCTCCGGAAATCGACGACACGGCGCCGGTCACGTTGACCTTCTTCTGCACGGCATAACCGACCACCACCACGTCTTCAAGCATCTCGGCATCCTCGACGAGCACCACCGTGATGCTGTCTTCAGATCCGACCTTGATTTCCTTGGTCTGGTAGCCCATAAGTTCCACCCGGAGGGTCTGGCCGGGAGCGGCCTTGATTGAGAAGCGTCCCTCATAATCGGTAATCACGCCGTCCCGGGTGGCGGTGTTGATGACGGCTGCGCTTATCACAGCCACTCCCTTGTCATCGACCACCCGGCCGGTAACGGTCTTCTGCTGCGCGGAGGCGCCCACCGATGCCAACAGTCCTGCAACAGCAAGGGCCGCGGCCAGTAAAATGTGTTTTATGTTTCTCATAGCCATCATTTTACGAGTTTATAAAGAGCCTTTGCCTCTTCGGCGCTCATGGGATTGTCATACAGACGGGCAATGACCACCTCTCCATAGAATGAGGCCTCGCCGGTGTCGTTTGCGCCAGGATCGGCGCCTATACCGAACCAGCGTGCATCGACATTGGTGTCCATGAACTTGAAGTCGCCCGTGGTATTGACCGTGGCCGTGAGCTGGCCGTCAACGTAGAGGTTGCATATGCCGTTGGCCTTGTCCCAAGTGCCTACCACATGGTAGTACTGGTTCCTGACGGGCAGCACCCCGCTGTAGAGTTCCTTCCAGCCGCCGCCCACATGGCATTCGAAGTTGATTTCTCCCGTCTTGGCGCGGAAGCACATTCCCGTGCCGCCGGCCTGCGTGGAGGAGAACGGTTTCACCTGCGTGGCCGTTGCATCGTAGTAGCAGCAGAACACGAGCTCGTAGGAGAAGCCGTCCGCAATCTTTGCCGCGAAAGGATCCGTGGTCTTGTAGGGTATCAGATAGTAGCCTGTCGAGAGTCCGCTGCGGGCTATCTTCTCGTTGGTGAATTTCGCCACGTTGCGGCCGAACTTCTCGCTGAATGCCACTGACACATCGCCGTCGAGGCGGCTGTTGTCCACGGTCATGCCCAGGGCCGACTTGTCCACTGCGCTGCGGTCGTCGTTGAACACCACGTCGAGGATAGTGTCGGTCGGAGGCGTGGCGGGAATGGCCTGGCTCACGGACACGTAGCTCATCAGCTCGGGAGCCTCGACTGCATAAAAAAGGATTTCAGCCACGCGGCGGCTGCCTGTGGTGTTTTCGCCCACTTCGAAGCTGACGGTCGTTTCGGTGCGGCCGGTCTCAGTGATCCAGGACTTGGCGTCTCCCAGGTCGTAGGCCCAGGAGGCCTGGTTGGTGTCGACCGTGACGGTGAACACTTCCCCGTCGGCACTCAGAGCGACGTCGTTAGGCAGGGCGTCGAGATACGGCAGCTGCTCCTGCTGGGAAACGGTGAATTCGTTTTTCAGCTCGTCGCCGACGTAGAAAGAGACCTTCCCGGTCCGGACGGCGCCGCTTTCGTTGCTGGCTGCCACAAGCGGCACGGCCGTCTTGCCAACGCCACCCGTCTTCACGGGAAGCGAGAAGGCATCGCTTCCGCTGACCTCTGCCCGCCACTCTTCCGTGGACAGGACCGTGAAGTCAACGGACTGGGCCTTGCCGTCGATGTTGACACTGCCTTCCGCAGAGCCCTCGGGAGCCAGCACCCTGAAGATAGGCACGCGGGTGGTGTAGTACTCTGGCACCTGCTTGCAGGAATGCAGGGAGAGAACCCCGCAGACGGCAAAGATTAGGATGGTTAATCGTTTCATATGTTAATACTTATTGGATGTTGTCATATCGTAGAGGTTCCGAGGCCTGCTGACGGTCTCGACATACTGCCTGCCGAAGCGGTCGGTGACCGTGATGGTCACAGGAGCAGTGGCCGACAGGGCGCTGACTTCGAACATATGGGAAGTCATCAGGGTCGGGAAGGTCATGGCCGTGGAATTGGTGTTCATACGGCTCGTATTGAAATGCACTATGTGCAGGGGGTCATAGGTATCGACCCGCTTGACGGCCAGGGACTTGCCTCCTTCGGATGCCTCCACAGTCCAAGCCTCGTCGAAGTCAAACACGTTGACCAGCAGCTTGTTGTCGCTGCGCTGGGTATCGTAGCCGTGGACATATTCAGCGAAGAAATCGTTGGATATCTTGGTGCCGTTCTTGCAGTAGAGCGACTTGGAGATCAGGCAGTTGTTGAGGTCATAAACGCGGAACTGGTAGGTCTCGTCGTGGCCCATCGGCTTCCAGCGCCACTTGACCGAACTGCCTTCGATATCGAATACCTTGGAGCCCTGCGGCGTGCCGTCCCGGCAGATGTTGCACTTGTCCTTGGTGTAGTAGCCGGTCCACCACCAGGTGCCGCATACGGCGGCCACGTTGTGCTCCATCAGGTGGTCGGTGAATTCGTTGGTGTAGGAAATGTGGGTGTGGCCCGACAGGTAATGGACCTTGAAAGGTGCGAAGAGTTCCACCAGCTCGGTGCGGAACTGCGCCGGCATGGACCAGGCGTAGCTGAACTCCCCGTTCGACTTCAGGGACGGCCTGCCGGAATACTGGATGTGGGTGCCGAAGAACACCGTGGAGCCTTTCGGCACCAGGGCGAGGTCGGCCCGCAGCCACTTCAGTTCGTCGTTGGTAAAGCCTTCAGTGTAGTCCTGGACGTCTCCGATGACGCCCTGGGCTCCGCCTTTGTTGCTGAACACGGTGTTGTCCATAAGTATATAGTGGACCTCGCCGATGTTGAAGGAATAATAGGTGGGGCCTATCCATTTGCGGAACGCGGCTTCGGCGCCGAAGTCATTGGCCACATAGGGATCGTTGTCGTGGTTGCCGGGGGCGTTGTAGACTGGTATGTCCAGGTCGGACATGGTCTTATGATAGTGCTCCAGCGAGTACTGGTTGTCGTACCAGTACTGGTCCCAGGCCAGGTCGCCGAGGGTGAGGCCGTAGAATGGCACACCTTCGGAGCGCGCCTTCTCGGCCTGGGCCCGGAGGTCAGGCTTGAAAGAGGCCTCGAACTGGCTCACATCGTTGGTGCGGTTGGCAAGATGGGTGTCGGTGAATACCACGACGCGGTGGGTACCGTTGTTCTCGGGTTCAAGGACGAAGTTGTTGATTTCGTACTGGGTATAGGACGTCGAGAAGCGGCGGAAGAACTGCGGGATGGTGCGGTTCACGGCCACTCTGTAGCCGCCGGGCACCGATATGAACACGAATCCGTACTTGCGCTGGGAAGCCAGGTAATAGCAGCCCTTAGAGTCTGTCGTGGTCACGAGGGCGCCGTCTGAAACGGCCACGCCGGGCACGGGCTTGCCGTCCCAGTCGACGACGCGTCCATAGCTGGTCTTTCCGGGGACCTTATCCACGACTGTGCTGTCCACGACATCCACGAAGGTCATACCGCCGGTGAAACGCGGACAGCTGACTTCACACATGCCCCCGATGAAATGGGCGGGGGTGGTGAAACTGGCGCCCTGCGAGTCCGAAGCGTCTGTACACTCCAGTTCGAAGCGCACGGAAGGGTCGCGGCGGAGGCTGAGAGTTATCTTGTCGCCCTTGCTGAAGCCTTTGTAGGGCATACGCAACGGCCTGTCGAATGGCACGATGAAACTCTCCCCAAGCTTGAATGTGCTGACGGAGGGAAGGCCCTCGGGCTCCGGCACCACAGGCCCGGGCCCGGGATCAGGGCCCGGGCCGGGATCGGGCCCGGGATCAGGGCCCGGGCCGGGATCGGGCCCGGGTCCCGGGTCCGGCTTGACCGGATCACAGGCTGCAAGGAGCAGGAACGGCAACAGGACAAGAAGTCTTTTAAGCATAATTTAATACAGGAAACTCAATATTTCAGGTGTCTTGGTGTAGTCTTTGATCCAGATATAGTCCATCCCGTTGATTCTCACGTGGGAATCTCCGCCGCCGTCGCCGAAGTCATCGCCCACGAAAAGGACCTGGTCTTCAGTGTATCCGTGTTCGGTGGCATAGCGCATGGAAGCGGCGTACTTGTTGTACTGTTTGGCGGAGAAGTCAAAGGATGAGGAGCCGCCGATATACACGCTGTAGTCCTTGAAGATTTCGCAGACCTCCGGATACATCACGCGGCGTTTCGCCCTGTCGGGATCGAATTTGTGCTTGAGATCCAGCGGCGCCTCCGTGCCAAGCAGTGCAAGGGTGACCATTCCGGACTTGTGGAACTCCACAGGGTCGCCGTAAATCTTTGTATATCCATACTTTTCGCGCAGGTAGCCATTCTGCTTTAGGAAGAACGCAGTGTCGGCCGGGAACACGTCTTCGCGGACTATCTTAAGTTCGCCGTTTTCCACCGTGCTTTCCTGCATACCATAATTGCCAAGGATGTTTATAGGATACTCTCCCATCTGCTTATACACGCGCGGGCAGTTGCCGGCGCATACCATCACCAGATCGTACTTCTGCTTCAGGGTGTCAAGCAACTGACGGGCTGCGCTCTCGAGCGGACAGCGGTGGTCGGTCAGGGTGGCGTCGAGGTCGAAGCAGAGGAGTTTCTTCTGCTCCGCCCACTGGCCGTAGCGGAGAGTATAGTCCTGCTCGGCCTTCATAAGGGCCTGGGGCTGGTCGAGGGTGGCGCTCAGCACTATGTGCTTTCCTTCCGGATCGGGGGTGAACCAGGTGTAGCCTTCGTCATCCACGGTGACGATGCCCTTTTCGCTGTGTGTAAAGAGCTCAGGGCGAAGCGGGTACAGCACACTGAGTATGTCCCAGCTGGGGCGGTCGTAAGGCATCTGCTGATAGGCCTCGTAGCCGGCCACGACAGGATTCGGCTCGTAGTAGCCGAGGTTCTGCTCTATCAGCGCTCCGGGATACATGGTCTGCTTGCCGATTTCGAACGGATTCTGCCAGATTGGCGTGGGCCACTTCGCAAATACCGTCTGCATAGCGGGAATGTCATTCCTGACGTTGTACTCGGAGCGTTTCTTCTCCCCGTAACTGCCGGCCATAATTGAAAGGCCGCGGGTCTTGCGGGCTACCAAATCCACACCGGCGAGAGGAGAATACTCATCCGGGGTGCTCTCAAGCAGCTGCGCAAGGGTGGTGCCGAAGCCCAGGCTCACGAAAGTCACGGACCCGTCGGGCTGGGAAGCGAGAATCTTGCGATAGAGTGCCACGGGCTCGGGATACTCCGTGCGGGATTTCACGAAGTCCTTCTCGGTGGCGCTGTAGTCCGTGTAGTTGGAAAATTCCTGCACCGGAGTGATGCTCATCGCCACGGGGATTTCGGGATGGTCGTAGAAAGTGCACACGGCATCAGTGTATGCCGCGGCAGTGGGACAATTCTTGTGGCAGCCCACTGCAAGCAGCTCCGCTTCCCCGTTGTCGACGGCACGAAGGGCAAGGGCAAGGGCAAGGGCATCGTCGATGTCGTTGCCCATGTCGGTCTCGATGATCATCTTCAGCGGGGCCTGCGCCGCCTGCTCACTCTGGGTGCAGGAGCAGACGGCAAAGGCCAGGCCTATAATGGAAATCAACTGTTTACGCATATCAGTTTCCAGCTATTACGATGGTTGCGAGTCCGGCTATGAAGAAGCAGAACATTGCTGCAAGAAGGCCGTACACGCCCTTCTTCGCGCCCTTGAATTCCTTCCAGATGAACACGCCCCAGATGGCTGCGATCATGGGAGCGCCCTGGCCGAGCGCGTAGGATACGGCAGGACCGGCTTTTTCAGCGGTGATGTAGCTCAGGGACGTACCCAGGCACCAGATGGCGCCTCCGAGCATGCCCACAAGGTGGGTTTTGAAGTCCCCCTTGAAATACTGGCCGTAAGTGACGGGCTCGCCCACGAAGGGCTTCTTCATTACTATGGTGTTGAACACGAAGTTGCTGAGCAGTACACCGAGGGTGAAAATCACGATTGCAGTGTAGGGAGTCACCTTGCCGGCTGCGGGAGCCACGAAGTTGGCGGTGTCCATAGAGCGCATCACGAAGGAAGAGAAGAACGACATCACCACGCCGGCGATGAGGGCCAGGATGACACCCTTGCGCTGATCGGCCTTGGAGACGCCGCTGTCGCCCTTCTTCCCGGCAGCTATGCCGTTGAAAACTATTGCACAGACCACGAGGGCCACGCCTATGATGAGCAGCACCACGTTTCCTGTCTTGGAGCCCTGCTGCACCGCCACGCGGTAGTTGTTGATGACACCGAGCACCAGCGCCAGGCCGACGCCCAGGGGGAAGGCCACGGACATGCCGGCGATGGAAGTCGATGCGGATAGCAGGATATTGGAAGCGTTGAAGATTATGCCTCCCACCAGTATCCAGAGTATGCTGGACCAGGATGCCTGGCCGAGATCCTGCAGGAATGGACGGCCTTCGGAGCCGATGCTTCCTGCGGTGAAGGCGAGGAGAAGGGCGAAGAGCACCATTCCCACCACGTAGTCCCAGTAGAAGAGTTCGTAGCGCCAGCTCTTGGCTGCAAGTTTCTGGGTGTTGCCCCAGGAGCCCCAGCAGAGCATCGTCACAAAGCAGAGGACGACGGCGAGGGCATAGCTATTGACGATGAACATAAGTTATTGTATTTTAAAGGTTTTCGATTTCACTTGCGTATGGTGCGGAAGTCTGGGCGCCCATGCGTGTCACGGCAATGGAAGACGCCAGCGTGGCTGTCTTTGCGGCATCGATAAGGCTGCTGCCCTTGGAGAGGGCCGCCACGAGCGCACCGTTATAGACATCGCCGGCTCCGGTCGTGTCCACTGCCTGCACTTTCCGGGAAGGCACGAACACGGAGGATTCCGGCGTGCAGACCAGCGATCCCCTGCTGCCCATTGTGATGATTACATTCTTCACTCCCATTCCAAGCAGCTCCGCAGCTGCAGCCTTTGCGTCTTCCTCACTGCCAATTGCAATGCCAGTGAGAACTTCGGCCTCGGTCTCGTTGGGAGTTATGAGCCAGAGGTGTTTGAAAAGATCATGAGGGAAGGGATTCATCGGGGCAGGGTTGAGCACGGTCCTGACTCCGAGGGAATCGGCGAGCAGGATGGCCCGTTCCACGACAGGGATGGGAATCTCGAGCTGAACGAGCAGGTAGCCTGCATCTTCGAACTGTCCGCGGAGGGCATCCACATCCTCAGGTTTGAGGTCGTTGTTGGACCCGGGAGCCACGGCGATGCAGTTTTCCGCCTTGTCATCCACGAAGATGAGGGCTGTGCCGGTCGGTGTGCCGGAAAACTTTACGCAGGAAGTGTCGATGCCTTCCGCAGCGAACTGCGCGGACAGCATCTCTCCGTTCGCATCGTTTCCCAGACAAGTCAGGAAAGACACTTTTGCTCCAAGCCGGGCGGCAGCAACTGCCTGGTTGGCACCTTTTCCGCCATTGGCGCGATGGAGCGTCGCTCCCCCGATGGTCTCGCCAGGACGGGGCAGAGTGCGCACCCTTGCCGTCAGATCGACATTGGAACTACCAACTATGATAATCTTTTGCATATGGTTAAAAGTTTAGTATATTTGCGCAAACGATTGAGCAATTCTTCGCCAATTTATCACTTTTTATTTTCATAAATAGGTAGATCTGGCCGTTTGAACTGCAATTGTTGATAACTTTTGCACAAATTTTGCGCACCGATGAAAGAAAATTTGTCTTCTATTGCAAGCAGGGTGGGGGTTTCCGTGACCACAGTATCCAGGGTTCTCAGCGGAAATGCCGCAAAATACCGCATTTCAGCCGATACCGCAGCACGTGTCGAGGCAGAGGCGCAGCGCTGCAATTATGCGCCGAGCATTGTTGCGCAAAGTTTGCGCAAACAGCAGACCCACACCATAGGACTGCTGACTCCGTCGCTAGCCAATCCCTACTTCGCGGAGATGTCCAGCGTGATCATCTCCGAAATCCACAGGCGCGGCTACACCACGATAGTCATCGACACGATGGAGGACGAGGGCAACTTCAACGAAGGGATCACCCAGCTCGTCGCCCGCCAGGTGGACGGCATCATCGCCGTGCCCTGCGGCCAGGATCCGGCAATGGCTGAAAGCGTAAGCAGGGACTACGTGCCCGTGATGCTGGTGGACCGCTACTACGAAGGCAATCCCCTGCCCTACGTGACCACCAACAACTACAAAGGCGGCTACGACGCCACCCGCCTGCTGATAGAAGCCGGGCACCGCGAGATTGCCTGCATCCAGGGTGTACGCAGTTCCGCTCCCAACAATGAGCGTGTACGAGGCTACCGCGACGCTATGAAAGAGGCAGGTCTGGAGTCCGGTGAACTTGTTGCCGGGAGCGAGTTCTCGATCCAGAACGGCTATCTGGAAACCAAATTACTGCTGTCCCGCACAAGGAAACCCACGTCCGTGTTCGCCCTGTCCAACAACATCACCCTGGGAGTGCTGAAAGCCCTCAGGGAAGCGGGACTCCGTATCCCCGACGACCTGTCCCTGGTCTCGTTCGACAACTATGCCTATATGGATTATATGGAGCCGCCCATCACCCGCGTCGGCCAGCCCGTCGAAGACATGGCCATGCTAGCCACCAAGATTCTGTTCGACCGTATAGACGGCGTCTCCTCTGGCAGCTCCCAGCTGAAACTCTCCCCCACCGTCATCCCCGGCGCCTCCGTAGCCCGCCGGCAATAGCCGTAAACAAAATTTGCCTGCAGGTTTTCCTGCAGGCAAATAATGAAAATCCATATCATCCAGTGGCTTAATCGCCACAGAATACTTAGTTCAGGACCGGGACGCCGGCAGTGTTTGCTGCCCAGCTGGACAATGTATAGCCAGAATATGCCGAAGCAAATGTGTTCAGCTTGGCGGGCACGGTGGCGCCGTCAGTAAACACAGACTCAGCAAAGGCCTCGTTGTCGGTAAGCACTACACCTGCGCCGATATTGTTGCCGAGGGTAAGGTCAGTGCCGTCGATGAAGACGCAATTAGACACGGAAATACCAGATTTGTCGGGAAGCAGACCGGCTATTGCACCATAATTGTCTGTACCGGCAGGCACGGGAGAACCCTGAATCTTGATGGTCTTAAGGTCTGTGCTGAAATTGGCTATTTCAGCAGTTCCTGTGCCGCTTAATGAGACATATCCCACGGCGCCGCCAACGGAAGGATGAGCCATTGCAAGTTCGCAGTTGATAGAACTGTCGTAAGAATAGCAGTTCACAATCTTGAAACTGCTGGCTGCATCGGAGCAACGCATCCAGCCGCCAATCAGGCCGGACATGCTGTCACCACTGGTGGGATCACCACCTGAATCGCAGGCAGTAGCGGTCACGGAAACAGATTCCACACCGCAGTTGTAGATATTGACGGGACCGTTCTCATCCGGATAGGCATATCCGATGATACCGGCAACATCGTATGTACCGGTGATAGAAGAGTCATAGACAAAGCACTTGTCAATCAGGTTATCAGTGCCACCCTTTGCGATAGCACGTCCGACAATGCCGCCAAGATTGCATCCTGTAGTGGTGATCTGGGAATTGTCCACAGAACAACGCTTGATGGAACCCGTACTGAGCCAGCCGATGATACCACCGACGTCCTGCTTGGCTTTGATTGTACTACCGTTAAGCATACAGCCCTCAACAGAACCAAGGTCACAGTCACCAATGATGCCTCCGGTGTTGTTTGCACCATTTATCTCTGTTCCGGAAACCGCACAATCTTCAGCCGAACACTGGGTCGTCTTTGCATATCCAATGATGCCGCCAGTTCCATTCTGGCCGGTAATCTGGCTGCCGTCAACAACGCAGTCGGAAACGGTGGTCAATTCTGCCAGACCAACTATACCGGCAACATATTTTGTCGCACCCTCGATCTTTGCGTTGACAACACTGCAGTCAGTGACTGATGTGCCGCTCTGGCTCCATCCGACGATGCCGCCAACATCCTCACCGGTACCGCTTACGCTGGAATCAGTCAGAACGCACCCCGTAACCACAAAGTTGGTGGTCATACGGCCGCAGATACCACCGACCTCGCCTTTACCCGAAACAGCTGTATTATCAATGACCTTGCAGTTCTTGACTGTGCCGCCCTTGGGGCCGTATGCCAGGATACCTGCAGGGAAGTTGGTTGAGGTGGATATCTGGGATGCGGACACGGTGCAGTTCTCGATGGTACCGCCATCAATCTGGGCGGCAATACCGCCGGCGACATGACATACCGAAGTAATTGTCGCATTCGTTGAAGCGCAGTTGATTATCTTGCCTCCGGTACTGCTGATATAACCTGCGACACCAGCAGTTCCAAGCCATGAAGTGTAGGCCGCTACTGTATTGGTAATAGTGCCGAAGTTCGTACAGTCCTTGACGGTCACCGCCTGGCCGGAGCAGCCAAGTACGCCTGCCACCCACTTTACATACGGGTTATTATTGGTCACGGTGCCATAGTTCGCGCAGTTTTCGATGGTCACTCCGCTGTCGCACTGACCTACAACGCCACCGACCACGCTGGTGATGACCTTTGTGTCGGAAGCTGAGTTCTGGCCCGTTGCAGTAGCATTGTTGACGATATCTCCGTAATTATAACAATTCTGAAGATTCTTGGAAGAAGCCCAGTTGCCGCAAACGCCGCCGATACGCGTCTTGCCGTTTGAACCTGCAGCGACCTCGACCTGGGCAAAGTTGTAGACATCGGACATAGTCGCAGGGCCCTGGGTCTTTGCAACCACACCCACATAATACCATGTGTAGTTGTTTGCAGAAGATGAGTGGGTGAATTTACTCACACCATCCCAGGTGGCGCCGTCTTTCGTTCCGAAATAAAGATTCTTGAAATCAGAAGCTGCAGTGCTGTGGGTGGTGCGGATGAAGCCGCAGTACTGGTTGGTGGTCAGAGTGAAATTATAGATGAAGTGGTACTGACCGTCGAAAGTACCGGGCACATTGCTGCTCTGGCTCCAGGACACACCGCTCATATCGATGTCCTCGCCAAGGAAAGCGATGTCTTCGGCTGTCTTTGTGGCAGAGTTCCACGCCTGAAGGTCGGCGGCATCCTGAATGTACCAGCAACGTGTTTCAATGCCAGCCACGTTGAAGGAGCCAAGGTCAAGGCCGGTGTTGCGGACAAGCTGCTTCGAGGAAGTGGACTTTTTGTAATAGGCCTTGTCCTCACCGCTGCGCTTGAAGATGATCTTCATACCATTGTCGATGCTGACAGGCAGCACGGCAATGTCATAGGTGCCGGGAGCAAGAGTTGCACCGGAGCCCTTGAGGGTCACGGCAGCATTACGGCTGTCGGGAGCACAGGAGCCGTCAGTAGGATCCACGGACACGGAGCCGGCAAAAGGACTGCCCACCGTCTTGTAGTTCACGTCGTCACTGTTGTTCTCAAGGGTGATGGAAGCAACGTCGGAGTCGGTGACGTCCACGCGGAAAAGCGTGAACACGTTCTTCAGGGTCACGCCGGCGGAAAGTGCAGCCTGGTCGGCAACCTGTCCTGCGGAAATAAGCGCGGAGGGATCCACATTGTGGTCACCTGCAACCTGCACGGAAGGCATCGTGGTCATGAAACTACCTCCGGAGGCCTGGATTTCGCTGTTGTAGGGGTAGATAACGGAGAAAGGACCGGTTGCGCCGGCGTCGATCGTGCCGACGAACTTGTCGCCCTCGGGGTCGTATTTGAAAGGAGCAACAGTGGAGCCATAGCACACGGCCACCATGTCACCCATTTCCCATTTGAAGGTGTTGCCGTCCAGGTAGGACTTTGTCATTTCGCGGGTTGCGGGGAAGGAGAACTCTATCATCTCCGCTGCCTCGGAACCGTTTTCGGAAGGATTGACCGGATCGATTGCCTTGTTGCAGGAAACCGTCATCGCCAGGATAAAGGCGGAAGCAATAAACAATAACTTCTTCATAATGCTTTCCTCCATTTTAACTCCAGGGATTGTAGGGGGTGAACCCTCCAAACTCCTCTTGATTAACTTGCGGGCTTTGGCACAGCAGTTCGCTGCATAAAGTCTCGCAAATCTCTGCGGCGGGAGCGACATAGTTCCCGGCGCAAACGTTTGACTTAGTGTACTTTTTCATAGATAGAATATGATAGAATAAACAATAGTCACCATACATAATACAAACGGCAAAGGGAAAACACCCAATGCCACCAGCGTATTTCAGGGAACAACCCTATAAAAAACAAAGAGGGCCCTCTTCGGGCCCCCGTATTTGTCTTATGCAAATTATTCGCCGGGCTCTATTGCCCCCATGGGGCAGGCGTCGGCGCAAGTGCCGCAATCAATGCACACATTAGGATCGATCGAATAGACGTCTCCTTCCTTAATGGCGCCGGTAGGGCATTCGCCCTGGCAGGTGCCGCAAGCAACGCAGGTATCTGCGGAAATTTTGTAAGCCATAATTCAACTGTTATTAAAAGATGCACAAATTTACGGTATTGTATTTGAATAATCAAGACTTGAAGTGTAAAATTTATATATTTGCAGCCATGAAACGAATACTGACACTCCTCTGCACCTGCCTGCTGGCCCTGCCCGCGGCTGCCCAGAAAGAATTCGGCGGCATAGCCCGCTTCGACCGCACCGTCCATGATTTCGGAAAGATCGACATGCGCGACGGCGCAGCCAGCTGCACATTCGAAGTGACAAACATCAGTGATTCAGCACTTAACATATTCGCCGTGACCACTACCTGCGGTTGCACATCCGCCGTCTGGACCCGCACCGACATCGCCCCTGGCGGAAAAGGCACGATTGAAGTCACCTATAAAAACGATGAAGGGCCTTATCCTTTCGATAAGACCCTCACCGCCTACCTTTCCGGTATGGACAGGCCCGTAATCCTTCATATCAAAGGCACGGCCTATAAAGGGAAAGGCAAGAAATAGCTATTCTCTTTCAGCAGCCTTGTCCGGGCTCATCACGATCTCAAGCAGATTGCCTGAAGCGAGCACCTTTGCCGCTGCGGCACGAATGCTTTCGGGAGTGAGTGCGTTCACTGCAGCCTCATACTCCGCATCGAAATCGGCAATGCCGTAGGTATAGATGCTGCTGATCACGGTCATCCAGTAGTTGTTCTGGATACGCCTCTCAGGCAGGTTCTTCTTGAAGTTCTCACGCACGCGGGTCATCTGCTCCTCGGTCGGGCCCTGCTCAGCGAACTTGCGGAGTTCATCCTTTGCGATGCTGCGGAGCTTGTCTGCGGAAGTGGGGTTGGTGTCGAAGTACACCTGGATGACGGCATGGTCAACGGGGAACTTTTCGAGGCTGGAGCCGGTGGATGCACCATAGGTACCGCCCTCGGACTCACGCAGGGTGTCGGTGTAGATCATGTCGAGGATGTACTTGGCGGCGTCGAGGTTCACCTCTTCAGCCACGCTGTACTTCACGTCATAGTTGTTGTAGACCTGGAGCACGGTGGTCTTCGGGGTCTGCATGTCCACCTTGAAGGCGTCCTCGACCTGTCCCTGCACGAAACGCTCGCCGGTGTCGGTCATCTTGAGGGCCTTGCCCTTCTTGGGCAGTGAGCCTATGTACTTCTCCACGAGGGGCTTGAGGGTCTCGGGATCCACGTTGCCGACGATGATGACCTTCGCTCCCTTGGCGCTGGCGAAGAGCTTGCGGTAGTTGCGTTCGACGACCGAAATATCAGCCTTTGCAAGGATATCCTCATTGATCATGATGGCGCGGGGGTTGCCTCCGTAGAGGGCCTTGGTCATCTCCTGCTGGAGCTTGAAGTTGGGAGTATTGGAAAGGTTCGGGAGCACGGCCTCGATCTGCTGCTTGCCCACGTTGTACTCGTCGGCGTCGAAGCGGGGATCCACGAAGTTGAGGTAAAGCAACTGGAATGCGGTCTCAAGATCCTTCGGCTGGCAGCTGCCGGAAATGCCGTGGCGGACGGAACCGATGTACGGGCCCGCGCTGGCCTGCTTGCCGGAAAGCATCTTCTTTGTGGTTGCGGAATTGAACTTGGACACACCGGTGTTGCTCTGGAAGAGGCTCCACAGGTTGTCTTCGAAGGAAGGCAGGTCCTCGGTGGCAATCAGGGACTTGCCGCCTTCCATGGAGAGACGGAAAAGCACCTGGTCTTTCTTGAACTCAGTGGGGAGGAAGGCCACGGTCACGCCGTTGGCGAGGGTCCACTCGGTGATGCCCTTTGCAAGGCTGCGGACCTTCTTGACCTTTGCGCCCTTGAGGGTCGCGGGATCGATGAACTGGCTGTCTATCTTCTCCTCAGCGTTGGCTGCAATCTCGGAAGCCTTGACGCCGCTGATGATGTCAAGCAGCTGAGCTTCGGTGGGATTGGCAAGGCCTTCCTTCTCGGGACCGTTGTAGAGGACGACCATGTTGTCGTCGGTGATAAGCTGGCCTACGACCTGGTTAATGGCCTGTGCGGGAAGCATCTGGAGTATGCCCTTTGCGAGCTGTGCTTCCTGTGCGGGAACCATATAGGGAGTGTTGTTGAGGAAGTTGCTGATGATGGGATTCACGAACTCGGCGTTCTTGCGGGAGTCGGCGCCCTGGGCGCGCTTCTCGTAGCGGCTGATTATCTCGTCCTTTGCACGCTGCACCTCGCTGTCGGTGAAGCCGAAACGCTTCATCTTCTCGACTTCGGTGTAGAAAGCCTTGAGGGCCGGCTCGACCTCTCCTTCCTTGAAGGCTACCTCGCCGTAGACCACGTCGCAGGTTTCGCAAATCTGGGAGCACATGAGGGCGCCGCCGAGGAACGGAGCGTTGGGCTTGGATGTGATTTCCTGGAAGCGCTCGGACATAACTTCAGCTACGATATCCTTGAGGAGGTCGGTCATGAAAGCGATGTCGGTATTGGCCATCTCACGGGGCAGGGGTTCGCTCTTCCAGAGTATAGTCACCTCCGAACTAGGGGTCTCAGGATCGGTCACGATGCCCACGATGGGCTCCTTGTTGTCAGGGACCTTGATAACTGGCTTATTCAGAGGGGTTTCAGGAGCAGGAATGTCGGTGAAAAGTTTCTGGATCTTGGCGAGTATCTGGTCGGGATCGATGTCACCGACTACGATAATAGCCTGATTGTCAGGACGATACCATGAATGGTAGAAGTTCACGAGGCTCTCGCGCTTGAAGGTCTCGAGGTTCTCCTGGCTTCCGATGAGGGAACAGTCGGCGAACTTGGAGTCCTTGTACATGTACTTCTTATTCTGCTCATACATACGCCAGCTGGCGTTGCGGCGGGTGCGGCGCTCCTCGAGGATGACTCCCCTCTCGTCGTCGATCTCCTGCTGCTCGCAGAGCACGAAGTGGGAATAGTCGTGCATAACGAGGAGGCAGGTGTCGATGATGCCCTCACGGGTCACGGGGATGTTGTTGAGCATGTACTGGGTGGACTCGACGCCTGTGCCGGCATTGATGTTGCGGCCGAACTCGGCACCGATGCTCTGGAGATACTCCAGCATCTGCTTGCCGGGAAGGTTCTTGAGGCCGTTGAAGCACATATGCTCAAGGAAGTGGGCTAGGCCGTCCTGGTCGGGGGTCTCGAGGATTGCGCCGGCGTGGGTTGCGAGGTAGAACTCGGCACGCTGGGCGGGCTTGTCGTTGTGACGGATGTAATAAGTCAGACCATTGTCCAGTTTTCCCGTCTTAACTTCGGGATCATTGGGAAGCGGTGTCTGGGCGCTTGCAATTGCGGCAAAGAAGAGTGCCGCTGCAAAAATCAAAACTTTCTTCATATTGTTTAACACTAAAGTTTTTGCAAATATAATATATTTTTATCGTTTTGCAATATATTTCGCTATTTTTTTCCTAAAGCGTTCTGGAAGGCCTTGGCGTTGCGGTTGTGGGCCTCCAGGGTCTTTGCGAAGACATGGGTTCCGTCCAGGTTCTTGCTGGCGCAGAAGTAGAGGTTGCCTCCGCCGTAGTCGGGATTCAGCACCGCCTCCAGATACTCCTTGTCCGGTACGCATATCGGTCCGGGAGGCAGCCCTGCATATTTATATGTATTATAAGGTGAATCGAACTCCAGATGCCGGAAAAGCACGCGCTTGAGAGCGTAATCGTAGCAATACGCGACGGTCGGGTCTGCCTGAAGCAGCATATTGCGGCTCAGGCGGTTGAGATACACCCCGGCAATCTTCGCCAGCTCGGGCTTATAATGGGACTCCCCTTTCACGATCGAGGCAAGCACCACCGCTTCGCTGCGGGAAAGCCCGGCCCGGGCAGCCTTGACGAGATTGTCGTCGGTCCAGAATGCATCGGAAGCCTTGCGGCAGCGTTCGAGGACATCGGCCACGGAAGCGTTCCAGTAGATATCGTAGGTGGCCGGGAAAAATGCCGGGAATATGTTTTCGGGCGTCACGCCGAAGGGGGCGAGAAGCGCAGAATCCGCGAGAGAGGCCGCGACGGAAGCCGAATCCAGCGCCAGCTGGGAGGCTATCTTGCGGGCGATTTCGCCGTTGGTGCGCAGGGAGCCGGCTAGCGTGAAGCGGACCGGAGTCTGCCAGCCGTTGTTGAGCATTCGCGCCACATAGACGCTGGAATGCTTCGAACTGACCACGTAGTGGCCCGGCTGGATGAAATCCGCCACCTTCTTCTCTGCGAACACCTTGCGCAGGCGCCTTTCACTGAGCACGCGTATGTGCTTCTTCAGGTAATCAACCACGTCATCCGGGGTTGTAGTTTCATCCACATAAAGCTCCGCCTTGCCGTAGAAATTCGGCATCTTGTTGTCCCGCAGCCAGTTGTAGGCGACAAGCGCGGCAACCAGACACAGGATTACGGCGAGCAGTTTCAGGATGGTCTTCATCGGCGGAGCAGTATTGTGTCACCCTCGAGCGGCACATAGTCATCGGGAAGGCGGTTGTAGCGCTTGAGCGTGGAGAGCCTGATGCCGAAGCGCTGAGCTATGTCGCGGAGGGTCTCGCCTCCGTCTCCGGCTATGAATTTCTCCATTCCGCGGGCACCGCGGCGCTTCTTGACCTGCAGGTACACGACATCACCGGCGCGGAGGGGATCTCCGGACCTTGCGTCGTTGAAGCGGAGTATCTCCCTGAGGAACAGGCCGTAGGAAGAAGCGATGGATTCATATGTATCGCCTTCGACCGCATAGATGCAGGGCACTCCGTTGATCTGATAGACGTCGCGGGAAAGGGAGAAGCGCAGCTCTTCCTTGATTTCGGAGGGCTTGAGTTCGACGGGCTTCTCTATCTCGTGAGGGGTCTCGGGTATGTCGGCGTCGGTGTCGTAGCGGTAGAGCTCATAATCTTCGATGAGCTTTATCAGTTTGTCGGCGTACTGCCTGTCGGTCGCATAGCCGGCCTTTTTCAAGCCCTTCGCCCAGGCCTTGTAGTCAGTGGGTTCCAGGTCGAAAAGGGACTTGTAGCGGTCCTGGAAGCGCAGGAAATCCGAATGGTCCTTGAAAGACGCAGTTGCATTGGAATACACCCGGAAACACTCGTTGGCCTTGTCGTCATCCTTGTAGGTCTTCTTGCCTTTCCAGTCGGAATGGCACTTGATTCCGAAATGGTTGTTGGCTTTTGTGGCAAGAGCAGACTCGCCCGCAGCCGATTCCAGAAGGCCCTGGGCAAGAGTTATAGACGCAGGAACACCGGAACGGTGCATTTCGGAGACGGCCACGGAAGCATACTTCTCGATATACTTCTCGTACGGGCCTGGGGTCGCGGCGATGAACACGCCAAACAGGCAAAGTAGGGCAGCAAATCTTTTCACGAATTCGAATTTACGAACAAAGTGAGAGATATGCAAAAAATATTCCACTATATATCAAAGGAATCACAATCGTTCGCCGCCACCGTGGCTGGGAAAACGGCCTGGCACTCGGCGAGGAGGGCGTCCATGTCGGTGATGCGCGAGGAGTAGTGGCCGATAATCAGTCTCCCGGCACCGGCCCGGAGGGCGCACTGAGCGGCCTGCACGGACGTGGAGTGGTAGCGGAAGAGGGCCTTGTCGGCCATCTCTTCCGGATATGTCGCCTCGTGGTAGAGGCAGCTGACCCCTTTCACCCATTCCGCAAGCTCCGGGAACGGGGCTGTGTCGGAACAATAGGCATAGGACTTGGGGCTGTAGTCCGGATTGGCTTCGGCGTGCCTGGGAGTCACGATTTCGTCGAAGCGGAAACCGTAGCACTCTATCTTGTGGTTCAGCGGGAATGCCCTCACTTCGATGTTTTTGGAAACGTGGACCACCTCCGGAGCCTTGCAGCCAAGGGCGTGAAAGACAATCTGGTAGACGTCGTCGGAGCCGAAGAAGCTGCGGTAGAAATTGAGTATGCCGCCCAGGGCCTGGGGGCCATAGATATGAAGGTCGGCCGTGCGGCCGTACATCGCCATCGAGTTCAGCAGTCCGAAGAGTCCGAAGAGATGGTCGCCGTGGATGTGGGAAATGAAGATCGCCTCAACCCTGACGAAGGAAAAATGGCAGCGCCGCATCTGCTGCTGCGTGCCTTCCCCGCAGTCGATAAGAAACAAGCGCCCGTTGGCAGTAAGCATCTGGGCGCTTGGATTCCTATCAGAAATGGGCATAGCCGAAGCTGTGCCCATTGTCGTGACGTTCAGGATCATTATTATTCTCCCTTTTCGAGTTTCTCCTTGAGTGCTGCCAAGGCGTCGATGTCGCCGAGAGTGGTCTTTTCGACATTGGAATTGACCTTCTTGACAGCCTTCTTGGTGCTGTCGACCTCTGCGGCAGCGGCCTTCTCCTTGACCTCTGCGTAGGTGCGCAGGTGGCTGAGGATGATACGGCGGGTACTGCGACGGAGCTCGATCACCTTGAACGGGAGGGTCTCGCCTGCGGTAGCGGGCTTGCCGTCTTCCTTGACGATCTCGCGGTTGAATGCAAAGCCTTCAACTTCGCCGTCGAGGGTGATCATAGCGCCCTTGTCGGTGACGGATGCGACGGTGCCTTCAACGGTGGAACCGACGGGGAACTTGGCCTCAACCTCGTCCCAGGGGTTGGTGGTGAGCTGCTTGTGGCCGAGGCTGAGCTTGTGGTTGGCCTCGTCGAAGTCGAGAATCTGGACATCGATGGTGTCGCCGGCGCTGACAACCTCTGAAGGATGCTTGATCTTGTTCCAGCTCAGGTCGCTGATGTGGACAAGACCCTCGACACCGTCTTCCAGTTCAGCAAACACACCGAAGTTGGTGACGTTGCGGACGGTTGCGGTGTGGCGGCTGCCGACGGGATACTTCTCGCGGATGTTCTCCCAGGGGTTGGGGGTCAGCTGCTTGAGACCGAGGGAAATCTTGCGGGCCTCGCGGTCGATGCTGAGAACCTGTGCCTCAACCTCGTCGCCCTGCTTCAGGAATTCCTGTGCGCTGTGGAGGCGGGGGCTCCAGCTCATCTCGCTGACATGGACAAGACCTTCCACGCCGGGCTCAATCTCGATGAATGCACCGTAGTCGGCGAGCAGGATAACCTTACCCTTGACCTTGTCGCCAACCTTGAGGTTGGGATCGAGGTTGTCCCAAGGATGGGGAGTAAGCTGCTTGAGACCGAGGGCGATGCGCTTCTGCTGCTCGTTGAAGTCGAGAACGACGACCTTGATCTTCTCGTCCAGGGAGACGATTTCCTCGGGACGGTTGACACGGCCCCAGGAAAGGTCGGTGATATGGATGAGACCGTCCACGCCGCCGAGGTCCACGAACACACCGTAGCTGGTGATGTTCTTGACCACGCCTTCGAGGACCTGGCCCTTCTCGAGCTTGCCGATGAGTTCAGCCCTGCGAGCTTCCTGCTCAGCCTCGAGCAGAGCCTTGTGGGAGACGACGACATTGCGGTACTCGTTGTTGATCTTGACGATCTTGAAGTCGATGTTCTGGCCGACGAACTGGTCGTAGTCGCGGATGGGCTTGATGTCGATCTGGCTGCCGGGGAGGAAAGCCTCGATACCGAACACGTCGACGATCATGCCGCCCTTGGTGCGGGTCTTGACGAAACCCTTGACGATTTCGTCGTTTTCGTATGCTTCATTGACCCTGTCCCAGGATTTGAGGGCGCGGGCCTTCTTATGTGAGAGAACGATCTGTCCCTTCTTGTCCTCGGGGGACTCTACGAGAACTTCCACCTTGTCACCGACTTTGAGGTCGGGATTGTAGCGGAACTCGGTTGCCATGATGACACCTTCGCTCTTTCCGCCCACGGACACGACGACCTCGCGCTTGTTGATGGAGACAACTTCGCCTTCCTTGGTCTCGCCGCCGTCTATGCGGGCAAGAGTTTTGTCATAAGCGGCTTCAATCTCAGCCTTGTCGGCTTTGCCGTAGATGTCGGAACTGCTCTCGAATGCGTCCCAGTCAAAGTTCTCGGGAGCGACGGATGCGTTCAGCATTTGCTTTTCATTTTCCATTGTGTTGCAATAAATTTGAATTAGTTGTTTAACAATATGTCTTGTGCTCCGGGACTCTCGTCCCTAAAAAAGCGCGCAAATTTAGACAAATAATTTGATTTACGAAAACTTAAATACATTTTTTATTATTATTTTTGCACTATGGAAAATGTTATCGACTGGCTTTACGCCAACAGCTCCTGGATACAGATAGTCTCTCTCGTCTGCGGCGTCACCTATATGCTGCTCCAGATATTCCAGCACAAATGGATGTGGTACTTCAGCATAGCGGCTTCGACGGCCGCCCTCATAGTCGCGTCATCAAACCTTGAAAACGGTTCATGGGCTCCCCTGTGGGCGCAGGTGGGCCTCAATATCTACCTGATCGTGATTGCCTTCGTGGGCATATTCAGGTGGCGCACGCTGGATGCCGAAAGCGGCGGAAAGATCCACATAGTACGCCTTTCGAAGAAACGCCTGGCCCTGGTTTTCTGCATCATCGCCGCCGGCACTCCCCTGCTGGCATGGCTCCTGGGCAAGACCAGCGACCCCGCCCCTCTCCTGGACGGCGCGTCGCTCGTGCTGAGCCTCGTGGCCGCATGGCTGCTTAGCCAGTCGCACATCGAGCAGTACCTGTTCTGGATCGCCGCCAACATCCTCATCGTGGCTGTCTGGGCGACGCAGTCCAAGTGGGCCATGGTCATCATGTACTCCTGCTACATAGTGGCCTGCGCCATAGGGTTCTTCAACTGGAAGAAGAACGGCGTGATCGTTGAGTAGATGATTTCCCAGGACAACTACCCGTCAAAGGCCCTTAAAGACGCCGTGGAAGCCATAAGTTCCCTTCCGGGAGTTGGCTCACGCAGCGCCCTGAGGCTTGCCCTGCACCTCCTCAAGCAGCCCGCCGAGAAGATCCACCATTTCGCCTCGGCGGTGGACAACCTGGCCGAAGGCGTGCACTACTGCCGCACCTGCATGATGGTCTCTGACGGCGACGAGTGCGCGATATGCGCCGACCAGCGCCGCGACCACAGGACCATCTGCGTGGTCGAGAGCGTGCGCGACGTCATGAGCATCGAAGCCACCGGCCAGTACCACGGCGTATACCACGTCCTGGGCGGCATAATATCCCCCATCAACGGAGTAGGACCGTCGGACCTGACCATACGCCAGCTGGTGGAGCGGGTCACGCCCGACGTCGAAGTCATCCTCGCGCTGTCCGGCGACGTCGAAGGCGAAACCACATCTTTCTACATCTACCGCCAGATCGAGGCCAGCGGCTGCAGGGTGACCACCCTCGCCCGCGGCCTGGGCTTCGGCGACGAGCTGGAATATGCCGACTCCCTGACCCTCGGCCGCTCGATTGCCAACCGGCAGGAATTCAAGCCGTAGCGCAGTGAACATACTGGAAGCCATACTGCTTGCCGTCTCGCTCTGCGCCGACTGCTTCGCCGTGACGCTTTGTTCCAGCGTCACGCTGAAGAGCCTCCGTTGGACCAACGTGCTCAAGGTAGCCGTCGCTTTCGCCGTCATACAGTCCGGCCTGCTGCTCGCCGGCTGGGCCTTCGGCAGCCTGTTCGCCGCCAGCGTGATCAGGATTTCCCACATCATAGGCTTCCTGCTGCTACTCTTCGTGGGCGGCTCGATGCTCATCGAAGGCATACGCGGCAAGGAAGAAGTGCGCGACCTCGGCAGCTGGGGGAAGATATTCATCGGAGGACTCGCCACCAGCATCGACGCGCTTGCTGTAGGAGTCGCGGAATCGATGGAAGACACCGCCTGGGAGGCCTTCCTGCCGCTGCTTATCGCCGTTTTCACCGTGACCGCACTGTCTGCCGTGATTGGCATCTGCGGCGGCCGCTTCATAGGCAAACGCGCCGGCCCGGTCGCCGAAATAGCCGGTGGCTGCGTGCTTATCTTTATCGGGATTACGCTGTTGTTCTAGGGGCAGCCGTCACATCATCCAGGCGCTCATATCCTCTCCTGCCGCGATGCCTTCACGGATGCGTGTGGAGGATATATCCACTATCGGAGCATCGATAATGTCAATCTTGTAGAGGCGGTCGTAGTCTTCCAGGCCCATCGTGCCGGGATTGTCGCGCAGCGAAGAGGCGTCGAGCACATAGGGCGAGGGCAGCACCCGCATCTTCTCGTACATGAAACGGCGTATCGCGTCCACGTCAAAACCCTTGCGGGGATACACGGCGACTCCGTATTCGGTCAGGATACGTGGGGCGTCACGCCACTTCATCATGTTCTCGAGGTTGTCGGCACCGACCACGAGCGTGAACTCGTTTTCAGGCTCACGGCGGCGAAGGGCGTCCAGGGTGCGGATGGTGTAGTGGGGCGGCTCCATCGTGAGCTCGATATTGTCCACCCACACGTGCAGTTCGGGATGCCTGCGCACAGCGTCTATGGCGGCGCGGTACCGCTGCTCGCCGGTAAGGGCCTTGGAAGGGTCCTTGAAAGGGTTCTGCGGGGATATGACCAGGTAGACCCAGTCGAAAGCCTTCTCCCGGGTCAGGTACTCCATTATAGCCTGGTGGCCTATGTGCAGGGGGTCGAAAGATCCCGAATAGACGGCTATCCGCATAAGAAAGAATCGACGAGGGCTTCAGCTTCGGCGAAGGTGTCTTCAAGTTTGTCATTGACCAGGTCGCGGTCGAACTTGCCGCGGGCGAAATCGAGTTCCCACTGTGCCTTGTCCAGGCGCTCTCGTATGGATTCTTCGGTGTCGGTGCCGCGGCCGCGGAGGCGCTGCTCGAGCACTTCCATCGACGGGGGAACTATCAGCACTGAGAGGGCCGCGTCCTTGAAATACTTTTTCAGGCTCACCCCGCCCTTCACGTCCACATCGAAGATGATCACGTGGCCTTTGGACCAGATGCGTTCCACTTCGGACTTGAGCGTGCCGTAGAAGCGGTCGGCATAGACTTCTTCATACTCGACGAAGGCATCCTGGGCGATCAGCTCCCTGAACCTTGCGGCATCGATAAAATAGTATTCGCGTCCGTGCTGCTCTTCTCCCCTGGGAGCGCGGGAGGTCGCGCTGACGGAAAACTCGAATTCGGGGTGCAGCTTCAGCAGATGCCCCACGACAGTACTTTTGCCTGCTCCCGAAGGAGCTGAAAATATGATGACTTTTCCCATTTCCATGTGCCTACGTTCAGCGGCAATAACGCTGCAATATAGTAATTCTTTTTCGTATAATGTCAGTTTCTCAAAAAGAAATGCTATATTTGCATGATTTAACGGAAAGTTAGTTTTTCAAAAATAATTATGAAAGTTTCTTTTAAAGATCTTGGCCTTGTGAACACCCGCGAGATGTTCGCCAAGGCAGTCAAGGGCGGTTACGCCATCCCCGCGTTCAATTTCAACAACATGGAGCAGCTCCAGGCCATCATCCAGGCTTCCGCAGAGACCAAGTCTCCCGTGATCCTGCAGGTGAGCAAGGGCGCCCGCAACTATGCCAACCAGACCCTCCTCCGCTACATGGCCCAGGGTGCAGTCGCATATGCAAAGGAACTCGGATGGAAGAAGCCCCAGATCGTTCTTCACCTCGACCACGGCGACAGCTATGAACTCTGCAAGAGCTGCGTGGACTTCGGTTTCTCTTCCGTCATGATTGACGGTTCCGCTCTCCCCTACGACGAGAACGTTGCCCTGACCCGCAAGGTCGTCAATTATGCCCATAAGCACGACGTCACCGTCGAGGCCGAGCTCGGCGTGCTCGCCGGCGTGGAAGACGAGGTTGCCTCCGAGGTGTCCCACTACACCAAGCCCGAGGAAGTCATCGACTTCGTCAAGAAGACCAAGTGCGACTCCCTCGCCATCTCCATCGGCACCAGCCACGGCGCTTATAAATTCAAGCCCGAGCAGTGCACCCGTGACCCCAAGACCGGCAGGCTCGTTCCCCCGCCCCTCGCATTCAACGTGCTGAAGGCCATCGAGAAGAAGCTCCCCGGCTTCCCCATCGTGCTCCACGGCTCCTCTTCCGTGCCCCAGGAGTATGTTGACATCATCAACACCCACGGCGGCAAGCTGCCCGATGCTGTCGGTATCCCCGAGGAGCAGCTCCGCAAGGCTGCCAAGAGCGCTGTCTGCAAGATCAACATCGACTCCGACAGCCGTCTGGCCATGACCGCAGCGGTCCGCAAGGTCTTCGTGGACAAGCCCGGTGAGTTCGATCCCCGCAAGTACCTCGGCCCCGCCCGCGACGAGATGAAGAAACTCTACATGCACAAGATTGTCAACGTGCTCGGCTCCAACAACAAGGCCCGCTAAAAGACTATCCTGAAAGATTTTCGCAAAAGTGTCCGCCAATTCCCGGCCGGACACTTTTTTTATAAAAAAATATGTTTAACTTTGCACGTTTGCAGCTAGTTGAACCCCTTCCGACAAGTGTGCCGGGAACAAACAGGAAGGAAAGATGATCAGAATCTTTTACCGCAAAGGGGGCGAGATATCTCTCACCCAGTCTGAAAAGCAGTTCGCTGCCATCGGCAAGGACAACATCCTGTGGATCGACCTCATCTCCCCGAGCGGTGAGGAAAAACGGGCCACGGAGACTTTCCTGGAAATCGAGATCCAGAGCCGCGCAGAGGCCGAGGAAATCGAGAGTTCTTCCCGTTTCTCCGAAGACGACAAGGCTATTTACGCCAACACCAACTTCCTGTCTCCCGCGGACGACGAGATGCTGATGGATCCGGTGTCCTTCGTGCTGATGGACAGGATTCTGACCACGCTTCGCGAGGTTCCTCTGCGTTCCTTCGACACCCTGCAGCGCAAGATACAGGCGCTGCCCGACCAATTTCCGGACGGATTTACCGTGTTCGTCGAGATTATGGACAAGCGTATCGACCTGGACGCCGATATCGTGGAGCTGATCTCCAAGGACGTGTCGCAGTTCAGCAAGCGCATCAACCAGCAGGAAGACATCAACGAAGAGTTCCTCCTGGATATCAACCAGTTGCAGGAGAACGCCATGTTCGTGCGCGAGAATATCGTGGACAAGCAGAGGCTGCTCTCAAACATCATCAAGAGCAAGCGCTGCCCCAAGAACTCCGAATTGCGCGATGACTTGTCGGTCATTCTGCAGGATATCGCATCCCTTATCAACCACACGAATTTCGCGTTTGAAAGGCTGGAGTACCTGCAGGAGACTGTCGTGGGCCTTATCAACCTGGAGCAGAACAGCATCATGAAGATATTCACCTTCGTGTCCCTGCTCCTGATGCCGGCCACCCTCGTCGCCAGTTTCTACGGAATGAACGTGACGCTTCCCTTTGCCGACAAATGGTGGGCATGGATTAGCATCGCTGCTCTGATGGCTCTCCTGATCGTCAGCATCTGGCTGATTTTCAAGCACAAGAAAATGTTATGAAGCACCTGTTCCTTATTCTGGCGCTTGTGGCCCTGGCCGCTTGCGCCCGCCCCGAAGTTAAACTCCTCCCAGCTTCCGCCTTTGAAACTTCAGTAGACGGCAAGCAGGTCTCGCTCTACACCATCACCGGCGGCGGACTGACGGCACAGATCACGAACTACGGCGCCCGAGTGGTTTCTCTGTGGGTGCCAGACAGGGACGGTTGCCTCAGGGACGTGGTCATAGGCTACGGAAGCATCGATGCTTATCTGAACAATCCCGGCGAGCGCTTCCTGGGCTCCAGCCCCGGACCTGTAGCCAACCGCATCGGAGGGGCAACCTTCGAACTTGACGGCGAGGTCTATCAGCTGGACAGGAACGACGGGGAGAACACCCTGCACGGCGGTTTCAAAGGCATCGACAATCTGGTGTGGGATGTGGTGGAGCAAAGCGGGAACAGCATTAAGATGCAGGTAGTACACCCCGACGGCCTCGGCGGATTTCCCGGCAACAAAAGCATCAGCGCCCGTTTTTCCCTTACTTCGGACAAGGCCCTGAAAGTGGAATTCGAGGCAACTACGGACAAGGCGACGCCCATGAACCTGGCGCACCATTCTTTCTTCAATCTCAGCGGCAGCGGCCACGAGGACATCCTGAAACACGTCCTGACAATCAACGGCTCTGCCATCACCCCCGTCAACGAAGCCCTCATTCCCGGCGACGAGCTTGTTGCCGTGGACGGCACCGCCTTCGACTTCCGCCAGCCTCATCCGATCGGAGAGCGCATCGAAGCCAACGACCTGCAACTGCATAACGGCCACGGCTACGACCATAACTGGGCCATCGACATGGACGGCTCGTCCGCCCTAAGCGTTGACGCCACCGTGCTCGACCCTGTGTCCGGCACATTCATGGAAGTGCTCTCAGACCAGCCCGGCCTGCAGTTCTACAGCGGCAACTTCTTCGGTGACGGCAAGACCGTCGACAAATACGGCAATCCCGTCGCATTCCGCGGCGCCTTCGCCCTCGAGACCCAGAAGTTCCCCGACGGCATCCACCACCCCGGCTTCCCCGACACCGTCCTCCGCCCCTGTGAGACCTACCGTCACACCTGCCTTTACCGCTTCTCGGTAAAATAAGATTTATGGTGTTCCGGACAGGTTTCTGGCGTTTTTCTGTCCTGCTGGCGCTGTCGATGCTTCACGGGTGCGGCGGGAACGGCATCCTTGACGACCTGAAGCCGAAAGAGAACGTCACCGAAGAGCCTGAGCAGATAGAAGAACCCAAGCCAGGCGACGTACTCTGGGAGGAGAACTTCGACCTCTTCACTGCCGACGGAGGGCCCGACATACAGTCGGACGACTTTCGTAACGACGTGCAGAACCCCCTGAGCCACATTGAGTTCAAGTCCAGCGAATGGAAAACCGTGGCCACTTCCCACGTCTGCTCAAACGACTACATCAGGCAGAAGAACATAGGCGACTGGGTGTACCTTTTCCGCTGCCGGGAATACGAAGGCTGCCTGGGCTGCGGCATCAACGACCGCGGCAAACGTGGCATAGCCCAAAGTCCGATGCTCTCGGCCATCAGGGAGGTGTCCGACATACGGGTGAGCTTCAAGGTCAGGACCGTCGACGGATTCAACGACCAGCTTGGCTTCAGGGTGATGCTGAGCGGCATCATCAGGGCCGTCACCCTCGACGGCAAATCGCTGGAAGTCAGAACGGTCCATGACGGCCTCGAGCATGCGTTCCTGTTCACTGCGGACCAGCTGAAGGGCGGCTGGCACACAATCACCGCCGACATCGAGAAAGCCACCGACGGCACGATGCTCCAATGGTGCGGCAACTCCACGTCTACAACTCTCACCCACGGCTTCTGGCTGGACGAAATAAAAGTAACCCGCCTCCGGGACATGACGCGCGCCCCGAAGAACCTGCGCGTACTGTTCTGGAACATCCAGAACGGCATGTGGAGCGACCAGCCGAACCAGTTCACCAATTTCCGCAAGTTCGTGGAGAAATACGACCCCGACGTGTGCGTCTGGTGCGAGGCCCAGTCCATCTACAAGGACCACTCCACCGACAAGAAGGCCCAGTCCGAATGGTATTTCCCCTCCCACTGGCAGGGCTTTGCCAAAGTCTACGGCCACAAATATGCCGCAATCGGCGGCTACCGTCTCTATGCAGAAGACTACTATCCCCAGGTCATCACTTCAAAGTATCCGATTAAGACCCTCCTGAAAATCACGGAAACCGACCCTTCTGTCGACACAACCGGTTTCACCCACAACGGCAAGCCGGAAAGCTACATGCCTGTAGCCCACGGCGCCGGGGTGTTCCAGGTCGACGTGAACGGCACCAAGGTCAATTTCGTGACCCTTCACCTCTGGCCGCACGCCTACAGCTACTACGCCAAGTTCGTGATAAATAACACCAGTTACGATTCGGCAAACAGCGCCGGCGGCAACAGGCAGAGGGAGGCGGAAATCAAACACATCTGCGGGCAGAGTATCTTCAACCAGGAATTCTCCGGCCAGGCCAACTGGCTGATGATGGGCGACTTCAACACCCGCTCCCGCATCGACAAATGGCACTACGGCCTCAAAGAAGACAGCCCGTTCCTGAGTTCGCACGACTACATCCTGCAGCAGACGGACTACAAGGACATCATCGGCCTGACCTACCCGGGACACTTCTTCGCCACCCGCACCTGGGCCAACGACGCCGCCGGCAATACGCCTCCGCGCTACGACTTCATGTACGCCTCCCCGGCCATGATGGCCCGTGTCCACAACGCCATGATCCTGAACGAGAAATGGACGAACATGGTCTGGGAGCGAAGCAATTACTACAACTCCTCGGACCACCGTCCAATCCTCGTTGATTTCGAACTGTAACGCAGCCTTTGGGGAAGCGCTACTCCACCTGGAGGGAATTGTCTATATACCAGGAAGTATCGTTCAAGGGCGCGGTTGCACGCACCTTTGCCTGGGTGCCATATTGAGCCTGGGTGTACAGCAGGACGTGCATCTGGTCGAGGTCTCCCCAGTTGCCGGAACTGTGGTACTCAGGAGGTGCCGTTATGGAAAGCTCAAGCGATGCCGTGCCGCCGTCAGTGTCTATTGTGACGGTTTCGCCGGCATAATCAGTCAGATATCCAACAATCAGGTTCAGCGAGTTGATGGCGGAAACGGACATGCCCGTATTGGCGGCGTCTTCAATCAGCATGCCGGTCAGCTTATACGTCCCTGCCTTGGAAGCGTATACCTGCACGGTCGCGGTGATGAGTCTGGATGCCGAGTCGACATTGTATGAAGTCACCGAAATGGACGTACGTGCAGGGTAATACTCATCGGATTCATTCATCCAGGCGACGATGTCGGACACCGCGGGCCTGGGGTTCCAGCCCTGAAGACGGACGCGTCCGTCTAAGGCGCCCCACCCTCCATACTGCCAGGACAGGCACTTTCCTGCCGTGTACGTGTCGCTTGTTCCGGATCCATAAACGCCTTCCGCTATGTTGAATGACGGAACAGCGGCACGGACTTCCCACAGGAGGTCCCTCTGCCAGTTGTAAGATGACCCGGTATTCGTCTGTCGCATGGTAAAGCCGATATGGTTACGGTCTATATACGGAAGAGTTCCGGCGTCCTGGCTGACCGTTACGGGATAATCTACACCGTCTTTACTGAACAAAACCTTTCCGGTCCGGGCTGCTCCGGTGTTGGCCTTGGCAAGGAAACCGTGGGTACAGCCCTGGAAACGGGATTCGCCGCCGAGATTGAGATTCGCGGCGTCTCCATAGCTGATGACATCGTCCTCCGGGGCCACTTCGCGTAGCCAGTCGCAGTCGGTCGTGACCGTGTAGTCGCCTGACGGGCAAATGGCTTCGACGGCAAAGTATGATGCTTCTTCAGTGAGATTGACGGATTCTACGGAGAGATGCGGCTCGCCGCCCATCCATTCAAGGCCGGCGTCGGCATCCATGAGGGTGCGGAAAGTTGCACGGGGGAATTCGACGTCCTTGTCAATCCTCCTGTAGGCGTACTTGCCGTCATTGCGTTCGAACAGGAGTGTGAAGCCGCCTGTCATGGGGCAAGGGATTAGGACGATATAGTATGAGTGCCCGGGATCCAATGTCCCGCTCCGGGGGATGAGTTCCGTAATCGTGTATTCCAGACCGTCGGGGCCGGCATATTGTGAATAACCGGTAGTTCTGATGACACCGCTGCCGTCCATCTCGAACTGGTAGTCGCCGTTTATGCCATATAGTTCGTTGGAACGGAATATCACTTTGGTGATGCCTGAGGATTGCACCGAAAAGCGAAGGCCGCTCAAGGGGTGCTGGAAGGTCATGCTGTACGGGTCTTTCGTGTATGCGGCTGCGACGTTCAGGTTGTCGGGGAACGTGTCAGGGATGCCTTCCTGGGTGGCGGGCAGGATGCCGGCAAAGGCTTCTCCGTTGGCAAAAGCATCGGTGGAATAAGGGTAGACGGCCCAATAGTGGGTGAAGTCAAAATCGGCTGCAGGCAGCTGGCCTTGGAATTCAGCGACTGCCTGAGGGGTGTCGTTGGTGGAGGTGAAGACCTGGCCTTCGAAAACCTGCTGGCCATATCTGCTGGGGAAGACCAGGATGCGTTCGTGGGCCGACCAGCTCACGGCTCCGGTGCTGCCGTCAATGGATGTGCGGGTATTGTCGAATCCGGCAGTGATTGTGACTGTAGTGGAGGCCGGGATTTCCGGGGCTTTCTGGCAGGAGGCCGCTACGATAGCTGCAAGTGCAGTGATAATCAAGGCATTGTGTTTCATGGTCAGGTCCTCCTTAGTTTATCGGGTCAAACGTATAGTCTTCGAATCCGCCGCTCACGGCTTTCCATTCCAGACCCTGGTCGATGTTGTCGGCACTCAGGAAATGGCCGCCCTGGATTGTCACGGAAGAAGAAATGTTCAGTTCCGCGCACTTCTCATCCGTATACAGTTGCAGCTTGAATCCGGCCGGAAGCTTGCACGCCCTTGTGACTATGTAATAATAGACTCCGGACTGGAACGTACTGCCTTCCTTAGGCGTGAGATCGATTTTCGTGGCGCCGAAGTCGACATCCGTCCCGCCCCAGGATTCTTTCCAGGTTTCCAGACGGTCCGGATAAAGCCGTAATACTGCGTACTGGGCAATGGCTGTGTAGCCGTTGCCATCGTTGCTTACCAGGGAAACTTTCCTGATGTCTGAGCGGCTGAGGCTGAATTTGATACCGCCGGTCACGTGTTTGAAGCGCAGGTTCTTTGTGGTGGTGCGTGCTGCAGAAACAAAATAGCCGTTTTCAAACGTACCGGGAACGCCAAGTTGCTGTGCCGGGGGGCAATTGGGAACAACTATGTAGTAATAGTCATCCGTTTCGTTGCGTTCAGCCAGATAACTGCTGCTGCTATATGGATAAACGGCACAGACTTCGTTGACACCGGACGGAAGGGTCCCGGTGAAACTGGTGGTTGCCGAAGGTTCGGAGCAGAGGGAATTGAACTGCTGTCCGGCGCCGCACCAGTTACCATAGATGATATTTATCGCATCGCCAGGGTACCAGAACACCTTGCCGTCGGGCTGGCGGACGGTTTTGGTGTCGCCGGCCTTATCCCATCCGGCATTGAATGTGACCTGGATCTCCTGAGGCTCCTGTTCTGCTGCAGGAACCTGAATGTCAGTATCTTTCGTCTGGCAGGAAACGGCGGCCAGCGCTGCGAGCGCCATGACCTTGAGAATGTGGTTTCTGTTCATAGCGCTGCGGTTAAATGGTTAAAATGTCATCGTAGGTGTCTTCCAGCGTGGCGTCGTCGTAGCTGTCGCACAGCACCGAGACGGGAAGGAATACAAATGATTCCGCGACCGGAATCACGTATTGCCGCTTTACGGCATCAGAGGCAATAATCATAAGTCGATATGTCTATACTTACAAATATAGACATTCTTAGTCGTCCTAGCAAAAAAAAAGGCAGCCAAAGCTGCCATTTTTTTACCGGGGGTGTATTCTAAGACTTTTCCAAGTCTATTTTGAAAAAAGTGAAGAAAAAGTTTCCCTTCGACTCACCGGTGTAGTTTGTGGATATTTATTGCGCTCATAGGGGCGTCCCGCCCCTGGCCGCGCGGCTACCCCTGGTTAGAGAG
>JAILIM010000029.1 GCA_024695285.1 Bacteroidales bacterium | reverse complement strand
AGCCACGTTGGAGATGGCGACGATCCACAGGAGCTTGTTCTTGAGCACGTAGTCCACGAAGAGGGTCTTGAACGGGAGCTTCTCGCCGGCGGCGCCCTTGGACTTCACTCCGCTGTGGTCGTTGCGCCAGTCGGCTACTGCGGGAAGGCCGCAGGATTCCGGCGTGTCGCGGATGGCCCACCAGCAGAACAGGGCGATGACCATTGCCACGATGGCAGGGAAGACGAAGTTGCCCCTCCAGGTCTGGCCCACGCCGAGGTCGGCGGCGAGCGAAACGCCCGCGATGGCGAGGAATCCGAGGGAGAAGCTGCCGATGGTATGGGATACGTTCCAGACGCTCATCTTGAAACTGCGCTCATTCTGGCTGAACCAGTGCGCCATTATTCGCCCGCAGGGGGGCCATCCGAAGCCGCTCAGCCATCCCACCACCAGCATCAGCACGAAGATGATCACGGTGTTGACTGCGGTGTTGGTGCCGAAGGGGATGATTCCCACCGACATCATCACGAGCGCCGAGAGTATCAGGCCCACGCATAGGAACTTGCGTGCGTCAGAACGGTCGGAGACGCTGCCCATCACGAACTTGCTGAAGGCGTATGCGATGGATACCGCTGACATGGCCAGGCCCACTTTGCCTGCGTCGAGTATGCCGTCGTTGATCATGTCGGGAGCGGCGAGCGACAGGTTCTTGCGGACCAGATAATATGCCGCATATCCGAGGAAGGCCCCAAGGAAGACCTTGAGACGCATGGCCTTGTATTCTTTGTCGATTTTTTCAGCCGGGATTTGCGCCTTCGGCTTGGGCGGGTCCAGAAATCTTGCCATCTGTGTTATCAGTTTAGAAATGTCCCGTAAAGATAGTCATTTGTTTCCATATATGACAATGTGGCAGTGGCAAAATAATTGATACCTTTGCAGGAAAAACCAGAGATATGGCAGAGAAAGATACGGTACAAGCACCTCAGGAGCCGGTTGAGAAGGCTCCCAAAAAGAAGAAAGACAACACTCTCCAGAAGAAAGTGGAGGAACTTGGTGACAAATTGTCCCAGGAACACGACAAATATGTACGCCTGTATGCAGAGTTCGAGACCTTCCGCCGCCACAGCGCGGAGGAGAAGCTGGCCCTGGTGAGTTCGGCGGCCGCCGATACCATCAAGGGCATGCTTCCGGTATTGGATGACTGCGAGAGGGCGATGCAGATGCTTGCCGGCTCGTCCGACGACGCCGCACGCGAAGGCACTGCGCTGATTTACAACAAACTTATGGAATACCTGAAATCCCGCGGACTCACGGTCATCGACGCCAAGGGCAAGCCCTTCGACACCGACTTCCACGAGGCCGTCACCCAGTTCCCGGCCCCGTCCGAGGACCTCAAGGGCATGGTGATAGACGTCGTCCAGACGGGCTATCTGCTTAACGGCAAGGTTCTCAGGTATGCCAAGGTAGTGGTAGGAGCATAAACGATATGGCAGAAAAAAGAGATTACTACGAGGTCCTGGGGCTCGACAAGAACGCCTCGGCCGACGACATAAAGCAGGCGTACCGCAAGGCTGCGCTCAAGTGGCATCCCGACCGCTGGGTCAGCGGCACCGATGCCGAGAAGAAGACCGCCGAAGACAAGTGCAAGGAGGCCTCCGAGGCGTATTCGGTGCTCAGCGATCCCGACAAGAAGGCAAAATACGACCAGTTCGGTTTTGCCGGAGTGGACGGCGCCGGCGCACAGGACTGGAGCCAGGGCTTCGGCAGTCTGAACGACATTCTCAACAACCTCTTCGGAGGTGCGTTCGGGGGATTCGGAGGCTTTGGCGGCTTCGGGGGCTTCGGCGGAGGCCAGCAGGGGCCGCGTACCATGCGGGGCCGCGACATCCGCACCCGCGTGCGCCTCTCGCTGGAAGAAATCGCCAAGGGCTGCACCAAGGAAGTTACCATCGAGCGCAACCGCCCTTGCCCCGAATGCTCCGGGCGCGGAGCAAAGAACGCATCCGACGTCAAGACCTGCCCCACCTGCCACGGAACGGGCCAGGTGCAGAACGTGGTGAATTCTCTCTTCGGCCGCACGATGACCTATACCACCTGCCCGCAGTGCTCGGGAGAGGGCAAGATCGTCACCAATCCCTGCAGCAGCTGCAAGGGTACTGGCCTTGTGCGCAAGCGCGAGACCGTGCAGGTCAAGGTGCCCGCAGGTGTCGAAGACGGAATGCAGCTTACCGTGCGCGGTGAGGGCCATGCCGCGGCCCGCGGTGGCGTGAACGGCGACCTTCTGGTCATAATCGAGGAGCAGCAGCACCCTCAGCTCAAGCGGCAGGGGACCGATCTATTCTACACCCGCGTCATCAGTATGCCTGAGGCCGTCCTGGGTACGGAGATCCAGATCCCCACGCTCGACGGAAACCAGAAACTCAAACTCGACGCCGGTACCCAGTCGGGCACGGTGGTGCGTATGCGCGGAAAGGGTGTTCCGGAGGCCGGCGGATACTCCCGCGGCGACCTGTATGTCAAGATACTGGTCTGGATTCCCAGGAAGCTGAGCCGTAGCGAGAAAGAGGAATTCGAGAAAATGCGCGACAACTCGTCGTTCAAACCCGATCCCAACCGCGACGATCGCGAACTGTTTGAAAAAGAGAGTAAATATTTTTAAAAAACGCTTTGGCGGACTCAAAAATTATTTCTAAATTTGCAGTCCGATTTGAAGCAGCCTCTCGTTGAACGGTTCAGTGACGCTGCGGAACTTATTGAAATATTGATATGGATTTGATTAAATTGGTGGAGGATTCCTTCTCGCAGAACAAAGCAGCCTCCTATCCTGCATTCAAGGCCGGTGACACCATCACCGTTACCTACAGGATCAAAGAAGGTGATAAGGACAGACTTCAGAATTTCCGCGGAGTAGTCATCCAGATTTGCGGTGCTACCCCTTATACAAGGACTTTCACTGTCCGCAAGATCTCCAACGGAATCGGTGTTGAGAGGATTTTCCCTATGGAAAGCCCGTTCATCGACAAGATCGAGGTCAATAAAGTGGGTAAGGTCCGCCGCGCACGCATCTTCTATCTCCGCAAGCTCTCCGGTAAGAAGGCTCGCATCAAGGAGGCCAAGCGTGTTGTGAAGGAAGCTTCCGCCGAATAGGTTTA
>JAILIM010000020.1 GCA_024695285.1 Bacteroidales bacterium | reverse complement strand
TTTCATGCCGGCCTGCGCACCCATGCTGCGGGCGAGCTCCGCATCCACCTGGATATCGTAGGGCATGAACTTGCTCTGCATCAGCACCCAGGCCTGGGCGCCCATGAAGTGCATGTAGCCCACGAACGGAGCCTTGCTGGGACGGAGAATCTCCACGACCTCGCCTTCGCGGCGCATTCCGCGGCCGCCGGATTTGGTCACGGCAACCCGCACCCAGTCGCCGTTCAGGGCGTGCCTGGTCTTTCCGGCCTTCACGTAGACGTCGTTGTCCTGGCCGTCGATTATCACGTAGATGAAGCCCTCGCGGGTCATCTGGACCTTGCCTTCGAACTGCGGGTACTGGCGACGGCCGCTCCTGTGGACTCTCTCCTCGCGGCGCGCTTCCTTTTTCTTATTGCGTTTCTTCATATTCATTAAACGTGGCTCAGAAGAACCTTGATACCGCCTGCCTCGGGAATGAATTCAACTCCTTCGGCATCAGCTGGTACGAGAACACACTCATCAGCAGCGACATGCACCTCGGAACCGCCGCTCCGCAGCATCGCGCCGCCTTCCAGGCACATCACGATGAGGAAACTGTCCAGGGAGCGGAGGTCCTTGCGGAAAGGAGCGGAGAGCTCCAGCACCGAAGTGGTGAAATACTCACAGCTCACCAGGGGCACCTCAGCGTCGCGCTGCGGCTCGTAGGGAGTCTTGTAGCTGTCGCAGACCTTGTAGTCGAGGGCATCCTTAGCCAGTTCGGTGTGGAGCGGGCGGGGCTTGCCGTCGAGCCCGGGACGATTGTAGTCCCAGATGCGGTAGGTCGAATCGGAAGTCTGCTGGATCTCAGCGATATAGCTGCCTTCCAGAAGGGCGTGGACGCGTCCTGTCGGGATGAAGAACACGTCGCCGGGGGCTATGTCGTGGCGGGCGATTACGTCGGTGATGCTGCCGTCAGCGACCCTGCGGGTGAACTCGTCCGGAGTAATCTCTTCCGAGAATCCGCACATCAGCTGGGCCCCTTTCTCCGCCTTTATTACATACCACATCTCGGTCTTGCCGTGGAGGCCCTGGCGGGCCTGGGCGAACTCCTCCGAAGGATGGACCTGGATGCTCAGCGGGGCGTGGACGTCGAGGAACTTGACAAGGAGCGGGAACTCGTTGCCGAAACGGCGGTAGCACTCCTCCCCCACCAGGCGGCCTTTCTCCCTGGCCACCAGTTCATTGATGGTCATGCCTTTGTCGGGACCGTCGGCGACCACGGACATGCGCTCCGGATAGCCGGAAAGCACCCAGAGTTCGGAGCCCCAGATCATGGGGCGCAGGATAGGTTCGAGTTTATACATCAAATAAGCGGCTCTGCCGTCATCGCTGCCGGCTGGGGTATACCCATAAGTTTCAGGATGGTGGGGGCCACGTTGCAGAGGGCTCCGTCCTTGACGCTCTTCACCTCGTCGCCGGCGCCGATCACGATGAACTGCACCAGGTTGAGGGAGTGGGCGGTGTTGGGACTGCCGTCTTCGTTGACCGCATAGTCGGCATTGCCGTGGTCGGCGGTCAGGAGCACGGTGTAGCCGTGGTTGAGGGCACAGGTGACGGTGGTCTCCACGCATCCGTCTATGCAACCGACTGCATTGCAGATGGCTTTATAGACACCGGTGTGGCCCACCATGTCACCGTTGGCGTAGTTGAGGATGATAAGGTCCTCCTTCTCGCTGCGTATGGCCTCGCACAGGCGGTCGGTCACCTCGACAGCGCTCATCTCGGGCTGCAGGTCGTAGGTCGCCACCTTGGGGGAATTGACCAGGATGCGGTCCTCCCCTTCGAACGGGGTTTCGCGTCCACCGTTGAAAAAGAAGGTCACGTGGGCGTACTTTTCAGTCTCGGCTATGCGGAGCTGCCTCAGTCCGGCTTTGGAAATGGTCTCTCCGAGGGTGTCGGTGACCTCTTCCTTGTCGAAGAGGATGTGGAGGCCCTTGAACGAGGCATCGTAGGGGGTGAGGGTGCAGTAGTAGAGGGGAATGGTGTGCATTCCTTCCTCCGGCATGTCGTTCTGCGTGAGCACGTTGGTCAGCTCGCGGGCGCGGTCGTTGCGGAAGTTGTAGAAGATGACGGTGTCGCCTGCCTCCACCTTTGCGAGGGGCTCGCCGTCCTTCGTGATCACGACGGGCTTGATGAACTCATCGGTCACTTCTGCGGCGTAGGACGCCTTGATGGCTTCGGTGGCGCTTTCGAAACGGTCGCCCTTGCCTTCGACCAGCATGTCGTAGGCTTCCTTGATGCGGCCCCAGCGCTTGTCGCGGTCCATGGCGTAGAAACGTCCGCAGACTGTGGCCACCTTTCCGGTGGTCTGTGCCATCTTTTCTTCAAGCTCGCGCACGAAGCCAAGTCCGCTGCGGGGATCGGTGTCGCGTCCGTCCATGAAGCAATGAACATAGACTTCCGGCAGGCCGGCCTTCTTGGCCTCGGCGAGGAACTCATAGAGGTGCTCCAGGGATGAATGGACGCCGCCGTGGGAGCAGAGGCCAAAGAAATGGAGCTTGCCGCCGTTCTTGCGGACGTTGTCGTAGGCTGCCTTGATTTCCTTGTTCTCCATCAGGGAGTGGCTGCGGCAGGCCATGTTGACCTTCACCAGGTCCTGGTAGACGATGCGGCCGGCACCGAGGTTCATATGGCCGACTTCGCTGTTGCCCATCTGGCCGTCGGGAAGGCCTACGTATTCGCCGCAGGCGTGGAGGTGGGCCATGGGGTATTTGGCACGGAGGCTGTCGATGAAGGGAGCCCCCTGGGTGTAAATTGCATTGCTGTGGTCGGAACGTCCTTCGCCCCAACCGTCAAGAATCATTAAAAGTACTTTCCTGTTCATTATCTCTTAATCTGGTTTTTCCGGACACAAAGATAGTAATAACCATCTTAAACGCCAAAGGCTGCCGGTATCTCTCTCCTGCTACAAAAATGCATCATCTACGTTCGCATTTTCAAAGTCGTTCGATACCGGCAGCCTCTGGCGTTTATACTTTCTATTGCAGTCCGCGGGCCCTGAGCAGTGCGCCGGGGTCGGGATCCTGGCCGCGGAAGCGGCGGTAGAGGACCATAGGTTCCTCGCTGCTTCCCATTTCAAGGATGTTGCGGCGAAGGCTCATTGCCGTCTCCTTGTCGAAGATTCCCTTCTGCTTGAAGAGTTCGAAGGCATCCTTGTCGAGCACCTCGGCCCAGAGATAGCTGTAGTAGCCTGCGCTGTAGCCGCTGGAGCCGAAGATATGATTGAAATAGGTGCTGCGGTAGCGGGGGATAATCTCCTTGATCAGGCCCATTTCGTCGCAGACCTTCTGCTCGAATTCATCCACATCGACACCCTCTATGCTGCCCAGTTCGTGCCACTTCATGTCCAGGATACTGGCGGCGCAGAGCTCACCGGTGGTGAATCCCTGGTTGAAATTGGCGGCCGCCTGGACCTTGCGGACAAGTTCTTCAGGAATGACCTCACCGGTCTGGTAATGGAAAGCATAGGTGGCGAGCACCTCGGGCTCGAATGCCCAGTTCTCGTTGACCTGGGAAGGGAATTCCACGAAATCGCGCTTCACGGAAGTGCCGCTCGTGCCCTCGTAGCGGCACTGGCTGAGCAGGCCGTGGAGGGCATGACCGAACTCGTGGAACATAGTCTCCACCTGGTCGATGGTCAGAAGCGAAGGCTTGTCTTCGGTGGGTTTGTTGAAATTGCCCACGTTCACAATGACCGGCCGCACCCCTTCGCGCTGCTCCACGAAGTTGGTCATCCACGCCCCTCCCCTCTTGGAATCGCGGGGATAGTAGTCGGTGATGATGATTCCGATAAGGGAGCCGTCGGAATCGGTGACCTTGAAGGTCTCGCACTCGGGGTTATAGACGGGCACATCCTTCAAAGGCTCGAACTGAATGCCGTAAAGCCTGGATGCGTTGGCAAACACGCCGGCGCGGACGTTCTCCATCTTGAAGTACTCCGACACTTCGGCCTCGTCGAGGTCGTAGCGGGCCTTGCGCACCTTTTCGGCGTAGTAGAGATAGTCCCAGGGCTCAATGCGGGAGCCTGCAGGCAGCAGCCCGGCAGCCACATCTTCATCCATCAGCTTCTGCATATCAGCCACTTCCTCCTTGGCGCGACGCATCGCAGCATCCATTATGTTGCCCAGGAAAGCATCGACCGTGGCGGGGTCGCCGGCCATCTTGTCGCTGAGGATGAATGCCGCAGGAGTATCGTAGCCGAGCAGTTTTGCCTTCTCGATGCGGAGGGCCATGGTCTTGAGCACAAGCTCACGGTTGTCGAAGGAATCGCCGTTGTGGGCCCGCATGGAATATGCGCGGAACACCTTCTCGCGCTCTGCCCTGTCGGCGATGGAGGCCATCTTGTCGTAGTAGGAAGCCACGGAAAAGCCGGTCTGCTCCTTGAAGGAGTTGGACTGGGCAAGGAGGTTGTTGGCGAAATTCAGGGCGAGCGTTGCAAGTTCGCCGTTGATTTCGCGCATCCTGGCCTGCGAGGCCTCGTCCAGACCGATACCGTTGCGCACGAAGCCGTCGTAGATCTTCTTGAGGAGCATCTGCTGCTCACGGCTCAGGCCGCTCTGGTCCGATTCATAGACGGCCTTGACGCGGGCGAAAAGACCCGGATTCATCATTATGTCGTCCGAATGGGACGAGATGAGCGGCGTCGCCTCTTCCACGACCTTGTTCAGCGCTTCGCTGTAGTCGGACTCGCTGACGTTGAAAAGCACGTTGGAGACCTTTGCGAGCAGCTTGCCGCTGGCGTCGTAGGCTGCGATGACGTTATCGAAAGAAGGAGCCTCGGCATTGTCTATAATTGCCTGTATCTCAGCATTATGCTGCTCGATGCCGGCCTTGATGGCGGGCATGTAGTCGGAGACATTAATCTTATCGAAGGGAGGAATGCCGTAGGGGGTGTCCCACTCCTGGAGGAAAACATTGTCGCGGTTGCAGGCCATGGTCATCAGTCCGGCAGCGATGATAACAAATACTTTTCTCATAAACCGTTAATATACTTTTACGGACTGCGACGGATCGTCCACGAGGGTGAACTGCGCAGCGCCGTTATAGATGGAAAGTATGCCGGTGATATCGCAGGTGCCGGAGCCGTCGAGGAGGCGGGAATCCAGCTTCTGGTCTGCGAAACGGGCATATCCGCTGGTACGCACCTGCACGTCGGTCTTTCCCGTGCGGAAGTAGTGAGACACGTAGTTGGCAGTGGCATACTTTATCATGATCTGCTTGTAGGGCATGCCTGCATCGGTTCCGAAGCTAGCAAGCACCTTGGCGGGAATCTTGTCCTTGTAGTCATTGGGGCTGCCGAGTATCGAGCCGTAACGGGTGTTGCCGCTTCCGACTTCAGCTGAATCCCACATGTTGGTGTTGGACAGGATGTCGATGTAGGTGTTCTTGGAGAGGGCCCAGGTGTCGATTCCCCAGGTGCCGGCATCGGACAGGAACACGCGGTTCTCGGGATTGCCGCTCTTGTGGGGCATGTTGGGGTTGGGATAGAGCAGGGCGAATATTTCCTTGCCGTACTTGAGGCCCGTGACTGTTGCCAGTTTGCCCCAGAGCTCGCCGGTGTAGCCTGCGCTGATGGCAGCCTTGATCTCGCTCTCGCCAACGGCGACAGGAGCAACCGGGTCGGCATAGGCGCCGCGGAACACGTGCTCGTCGATGATGGCCTGGACGTCGATATACGAGGTCTCATATTCATTGGTGGTGGTGCTGTCTGCTTCCAGGCCAAGCTGGGGCATGCCGTTGTAGGCGCCCAGGGTGAGGTTGGAACAACTCACATAGACCCACTGGCCGAGACGGAACTCGCTGTAGAGGGAGGACTTGCCTATCTTCACGTCGATGCCGCCGGTCTCGTCCTGGATGTAGAGTTCTCGGTAGATGTTGCCGTTGACGTCGCTCGAAATGACCTGTCCCTTGATCCAGACATTAGTGCGGATGGCAACGCCGCCGGACTTGTACATGGCCTTGAGGTCCTTGATGGTAGTGAACTTGCCGGGGAACCCGAACTGGGAAAGCTCGGATTCGGAATACAGTTTCGCAGCTGCGGGCTCATTGGCGCCGAAGGTGAAGACGGGGTCCCACTCTTCCTTCAGACTCTTGCAGGAAGAAAGCGCCACGAGGGCGACAGTAAGTGCGATAAATAACTTTTTCATAAGCTAGAATCTGAAATAGACGTTCAACATGTAATTGAATCCCGACATGTAGAAGTACTTCGGGTCGAAACGGTAGAAACGCTCCTTGGAGACGGTGTTGTCGACAAGTCGGGTCTGCTCGTAACCGCCGGTCTTGACGTTGGTGTTGTTGAGGATGTTCTTGGCGTTCAGCGAGAAACCGAGCTGGTACTTGCGCTTGATGAACCAGGACTTGCCGACGGAAGCGTTGACCAGCCATGCGGGCTTGAACATTTCCTGGGCGGTCATGTATTCGATTTCCACTGCAGTGATCTGGTTGTCGGGACCGGCAGTCGCATAGTCGGTGCGGTAGAGAGGGTTCATGTCTAGGTAGGAGCGGCCGAAATACTCGACATCCATGTCGATGAACCAGTAGTTGCGGTTGTAGGAAAGGCCCAGGGAGACGGCAGTCTGCGGAGTCGAAGCCAGATAGTGTTTCTGGACGGAACCGTCGGACATGGGAGTGCTCTTCCAGTAAGGCACGAGAACGTCCCTCATCACGACTTCGGCGCTGTTGTCGACAGTCTGGGTCATCACGGGGCTGGAGGTGTATTCATAGCTGCCGAGCGCGAGGACACCCTGCACGGAGAGGTTCTCCACCAGATAGGTCGGCATCTTGAATCCAAGCTCTATACCCATATTGCGCTGGTCGATGTTGGTGATGGCGAAGTTGGAGAAGGCGTTCTGGAGGTCGTCGTAGGCACTCATCACCTTGGACTGGTCGTTTATGGTGGTGAAATATGCCGTGGCGCGGACATTGATTCCGCCTCCGGAATACTGCCAGTTGATGTCGCTCGTGAAGGTCTTCACGGGCTGGACGTCGTCGACCATGGTGTTGCGGGTCCTCGGGGAGAGGAACACCTGGTTGAACTTGGGAGCGTCGTTGAAATAGCCCACGTTGGCATAGACACGCTGGGTGCCGCCAATCACGTAGGTCAGGCCGAGCTTGCCGGCGTAGGTGAGGAAACTAGCCTTCTTGGAAGCCCATGAAGAACTGTCTTCGGTCGGGGTTATGCCTGCCGCAGCCCACTGCTTTGCCATTTCATCGTTGCTGGGATAGCCCGGGAAGAGGCCCTTGCGCATGAGGCCGTGGCGCCAGAAACTCTCGTAGCCGAGGCGGCCGCCCAGGCTGGCGCTGAAGTTGCCGAACACGAACTTTCCGTTCACCCAGCCGCCGAAGTTGCGGACCTGGGCGAGGTAGTCGTAGCCGTATTTGTCGCCTTTGTGGAGCTTGCGGGCCTCACCGTTGGCGAGGTAGTAATTGAAGTCGTTCTGGACCTTCCAGGGCTGGGATGCGAAATCGCGGTCGGCGAAATTGTCGATGTCCAGGAAATACTCGCCGCCGAGCAGGTCGGCCACTATCTTGTAGTACTCGGTGGAGTTGATCCTGCCGTTGAGGCCGCCGGTCACCGTCACGAATTCAGCGGCGCGCCACTTGAAGGTGGCTGCGATGTTGAAGTCCTTCTGGTCGGTGTGCCTTTCCTCCTGTATGTACTTTGCCCTGCCGTCAGCCTGCGTGCGGTTCACGTTGTAGAGGCGGTCCCAGTTGATGTGGGTCAGGTCGGGATAGTACTTCGAGTTGCTCCAGACCTCGTTGGCCCACGCCCACTTCATGTAGTTGGCGCGGTTCATGTCGGGATTAGCATCCAGGAAGTAGCTGGGGAGGTTGCGGTAATAGTCGGGACGGGGGTCCTGGGCGTCGTACCAGTCGAGTGCGGTGTAGCCGTTCTTGCCGAAGCGGTAGAGCACGGTCGCGGAGGCCTGGAACACGTCCGACGGGGTGAAGTCGTACTTCAGGAAGGTCACGGGCTCATGCGTCTTGCGCACTCGGGCGTTGCGGACCTTGCCGTTCTGGTAGCCCCAGTTGGAGTTGTACATGTTGTCGCCCATGAGGTCATAGACTTCCTGGGTCGATGCGTTCTGGGCGCCGCGCTCGCCGGGAGTGGCGAAGAAGGCGAAGCTCAGCTTGTGGGTCTTGTTGAACACCTTGTCGGCAGCCAGGTAGTAGGCGAAGGAGCGGTAGTACACACCGTCAATCCAGTCGTTTCCGCCCAGGCGCGCCGACACGTTGGCAGCGAAGGACCAGCCGTTGTCCATAGGACCGGTGGCGTAGGATGCCATGACGCGGAGGCGGTAGAGGGTGCTGTTGGTCAGCACGCTGCCGCGGAGGCCCTTGCGCACGGAGGAGGCATTGCCGAAGATGTTGGTGAGGCCGTTGTAGCCGCCGAAGCCATAGTCGGACACCTCGGAGCCGCTGACGCTCTCCTTGGAGCGCATCGCCTCGTTGAGGCCGCTCCAGAGGGAGAACGGGCTGTATCCGGTCACGGCATCGTTCAGCTTCACTCCGGCGAGATACACGTCCTGCGATTCGGAGGAATATCCCCTCGCGCGGAAACGCACGGCCGAGAAGTTGTAGCCGGCGATATTGTTGAACACGTCGTTGGAACCGAAGAGGATCGTGGGGTTGTCGTTGTAGCCGGAGTCGTCCATGTCGAAGGCGGCGAAGGAGTCGTCATCCAGTTCGGTGACGCGGTTCACGGCGGTCATCGACAGGTTGAACATATTCTTCACATAGCCGTCGTTGACAGTGACCTGCACCAGGTTGTCCAGGAATTCCGGAGCCACGATGGAGAGGGTGTACATACCGTCGGGCAGGCCCTGGATCTCGAAGGTGCCGTCTTCAGCCGACTCTGCCTCGGCCACCTGCTCGGCTCCCCTGAGGAGCACAAGGCGGGCTTTTTCTATGGGCTGGCGGCCGTTGCGGTTGACTATCGTACCCTTGACGCCGCCGGTGGGTTCCTGGGCGGAAAGGGTGAGCGAGAAGGCAAGGGCTGCCAATGCCAGGAGTAATCGTCTCATATTATTTCCGTATTACGATGTACGTGGGATAGTGGTCGGAGTAGCCGCCGACGAATGAACCGCCCGAGAAGGTGCGGAAAGGAGTGCCCTTGTACTGGCCGCTCTGGTTGGTCATGAAGGGCTTGGTGAAGATGCGTCCGTAGTAGGTCTGTTTCACGAGGGGCATCAGCTCGAAGCTGCCGGGAGCAGCGTTGGCCAGGGCGTTGTTGACCATCACGATGTCGAAGATGTTGTTGCCGCCCTGATAGTAGAGGGAGGCGTATCCGGCCTTGATCATGCTGAGGAAGGGATCGAAGAAATCCTCATCGGTCATTCCTTCCCTGAACTCCATGCCGCGCAGGAAATCGGTCATGCTCACGTCGGTGGGATTGTCGTTCATATCACCCATCACGACTATCTTGATACCGGGGAACTCCTTCTGAAGTTCCATGGCGCGCTGGTAGATAATCTCGGCCCCGCGGGGACGCAGGTCGGCGCCCTTGCCGCCCAAACGGGAAGGAAGGTGGGTCACGAAGATGGCGAACATCTCGTCCTCGATGGTGCCGCGGCACATGAGCACGTCACGTGTCTTGAAATTATCCATTTCCTCCTGGGTCCAGAGGCTCCAGTCGATGCGGGAAGGCGTGAAGGTGAAGGGGATGCTTTCTGTGGCGATGAGCTTGAAGATCTCAGGCCGGTAGAGCAGGCCCACGTCCACGCCTCGGCGGTCGGGACCGTCGTAATGGACTATCTGAAAGTTGGCAGGAGCGATGGCGGGCTCGGCGACCAGGTCCTCAAGGACATGCCTGTTCTCGATTTCGGACACACCCAGGACGGCATGCCAGGCACCGTTGTCTTCTTTCATTGCGGCGATCACCTGGGCCATGTTGGCCAGTTTCTTGGTGTACTTCGCCTCCGTCCACTGGTTGGCACCGTCGGGCAGGTACTCGTAGTCGTTCTTGCCCTCGTCGTGGTAGGTGTCGAACAGGTTCTCAAGATTGTAGAACCCGATCACATAGGAAGATTTGTAGGCGGAGCCCGTGGAGGCCGCCTGCTTGGCAGGGCCGCATCCCGTCACGACCAACAGGATGAGCGCCAGCGCTTTGAAGTATCTGTTCATCTTGGATTAGTGTTATCTTGTTATTTCCACCATGCCGACGGTTTCTCGGCCTCTATCGCATCAGCGGCGGAAGCGCTGAGGGTTTCCTTCAGGTTGGGGAAGAAATCGATGCCCGTCGCCTTCTCCAGGTCGTCGATGGAAAGGATGTAGTCGAGATAGTTGCCTCCGGAAATCTGTATGTCGTGCGGCAGCAGGAATCCGGCGGCCATGTATCCGCGGGGAGCGTATGTGGACACGCCCTTGAAAAGCAGCGCCTTGAAATAGTGGGTCGGTATCTTCACGTAGAATCCGGAATTTCCGCCGCTGTAATCGGTGGATTGGGAGTACTGGCAACCGGTCACCACATACAGCGTGTCCGAGAGGGCTGCGTAGGCACGCACCCTGTTCTCCAGGTCCGCCCAGATTTCGCCGTTGAAATTATATTCCTGCGGAGTCATGTTGGTGGCGTAGAACGTGGACACGTTGGCATTGTAGGTGAGACGGTCGGCGGAAGGAATCTGGTGCCCGCGGGTCCAGCCGCCACCGTAGGAGCGCTCTCGCAAATCCGGCTGGGCGTCTTCAGGAATCAGGGGATCGAAGCCCCACGCCTCGGAACGCTTACCTGTGCCCTTAAGCTTGTTGTTCAGCGGATATGCCACCCAGAGGGAAAGGTGCTCCTGCGCATCCCAGTAGAATGACCAGTTGCGGACGCCGCTGGTCTTGGCGTCGATGTACTCGCCGCCATCCATGTCGTGGGCATAGAAAGTCAGGCCGTCCTTTTCCTTCGTTGCAGGGAGTTCAAGCCAATGCGGAGTTGCCGTGTCCTTGCCTGAAATCTTGCCGGCAAAGTTTCCCCCAGGTACTGAACCGTTTCCTTTCTGAGTCACGGTCGCCCTGGGAGACGGCCCAGAACCGGCCTTGAGTATCATGGTCACGCTGCGGGAATCGCTGCCGGGGTTGGGGTCGAAGCGCAGGCGGACGTCAGCCTTCGAGCCCGTGCCGGAAGACGGATCCGCCGTTGCCCAGTCGCCCGTGCCTTCCGGATACTCCAGCACTATGGTCCATGAGCCGCCTGCCGTCACGTTCACGAAAATGGTGCCGCCTTCGGCATCAAGTTCGGTGCTGCGGGGCTCGATTGAGGCGGTCACCACTACCGGCTCTTCCCCGGGATAACATGCAGCCGCGAGGAAGAGCAGGGAGAGCAGTGCCGGAATAATATGTATCCGTTTCAGCATTGTCCGGGACTATTCGTAGACGAGGGTGAGGTTCTGGAACTGGGCGTTCTTGTCGTTGCACACCATGATGCGGTATGCCGCGCCGGGCTCGCCGGGAACTTCCCATTCGTACTCCTTGCCCTTGTCGAGGGCCTTGGTGTTGATGTTCAGGCGGGTGCCGTCGGCCTTGGCGATGTCTTCTATAACTGCCGTTGAAGCGCCTGCACCTGTCAGGAACTTGACCTTTGTCAAGGCCTTGCCGGCAATTGCCGGGAACTGGATGTAGGAGTTCGTCTTGCCGATGAGCAGGTAGAAGTTGTCGTTGCTCTTGGCCTGGTAGAACTTGTCCGCCGCATGGAGGATGAAGGTTTGGCCTTCCCAGGTATAGGTGCCGTCGGTGATGCCGTTGGCGCTTGCCTGAGGCAGATCGGCCATCTCCTTCGTGAAGTCGATGCTGAGAGTCATGGCATCGCCGCTGGACGGCTTGGCCTGGGTCACGACCACCGTGCCTTCGAATCCTGCGTCGGGGCAGGAAACCTTGATGTTGGCCACCCTGGCGGCATCGCCTTCATTGGCGGAGAACTTCACGGCCACGGTTGCGTCTGCACTGCCGGAAGCAGGCTCCACGGTGAAGGCCGCATTGTCGGAAACGGCGGTCCAGGCGGCATTGGCCATGATCTTGAAGCTTGCGGAAGTGGCGTCAGCCTTCACGTTGATCGAAGCAGGATCCACGCTGCAGTACTTGGCGTTGGGATCGGCGGGTGTGATGGACGTCACGACGATCTGGACCAGGTTCTTGCCGGAGTGGATGGTGTTGAAGTAGCCGGTCATGGTGACCTGCTGGCCCACAAGGGACTTGGGGCTGATGGAAGAGTGCAGGCTGGAAGGGGTGGCCTTGCGGGCTGCTCCGGGCACTTCGACGTTGAAAAAGTTGCCGTCTTCGACGAGTTTGCCGGTCACGCAGATGAATTCAGCGACGGAGGCATTGTAGGCATCGATCGTCGATGTGATGTCCTTCAGTTCGGTGCGGGGTACCTCGACGCCGCTTGCAAGCACGGTCGCGGTCGGGTTGGTGAACTCGGGCAGGCCGTAGTAGGTGGTCTTGGTGCCTTCGATCTTCACCTTGTCGCCTATCTTGACGGCAGGCTCGGCCCTCAGGTACACATACACGTTGTTCTTGCCGTCGGTGGCGATGAAGCCCTGGGAAGAGAGGGCGGCCACGATGGCCTCGGGAACGACGACTCCGCTGCCGTCTTCAACTGCGATGGTCTCGGTGATGGTGCCTGTCACGGAAGAAGAAGGAGTCGAACTGCCGGTGTCGCCGTTGAGGGAGTAGAGGTAGCCGCCGGCGTTCTCCGGAGTGTTGTTGCGGTAGTTCATCAGTTCGGCGCAGATGACGACGTCGTCACCCTTCTTGATATCTTTCTTGCCCTGGGTGAACTTGGTGTCGCCCAGGTAGTTGAGGTTGTAGAGGGTGAACTGTGCCGCGGACTCGGAACCGTCTTCGGAGATGTTGAAGCGGGCGTTGCCGTAGGTGCGGCCATCGGAGATGTTGTAGGTGTAGTCCTGGTCGATTGTGGAAACCTTGCCCTTGACGTAGTAAGGGCCTACTTTCTGGTAGTCGGTCGTGCTGTTCCATTTCAGGTTCTTGACGGCTTCGTAAGCGGCTGCCACGTTGAACGGATCGTCCTTCGTGCCCGTACCGGAAGGAGTGCCGGCATTGACGGATCCGTCGCCCTCGTCCTTGCCTTCGAGCGAGAAGAGGAATGCCGTGCCCTGGGCGGTCTCGGGGGTGTTGCCCTTGAAGTAAACCACATTACCGAGAATAACCACGTTGTTGCCCACCTTGATGTCGGTGTCGCCGGACTTGAACTTGCGGTTGCCGAGATAAAGGATACGGTAGCAATAGAACTGGTCACCCTCCGTGGTGCCGTCGTCGGAAATATAGAAGGTGGCGTTGCCGAAGGTGCCGCTGCCCGTGTAGGTGTCGGCGTCTTTTTCAATCTTGGATACTATACCCTTCACATATACCTTTTCGGGACTGTTCACGTCGTTGCCGAGGGACTTGACATAAGCCACGACACCCGCGACGGTGTAGGGATCAGCCTTCGTGCCGGAGCCCTTCTTGAGCTCGCCGGCCGCACCGGACTGGCTGATCTGGATTGCAGCGTCGGCGAAGCCGTTGGTGAGAACGAGTTCACCGGTCCTGTCATAGCCGCTGTTGGCCGCGACGGACACGGAGACCACCTGGGTCTTGGTGGAAGCCGCACCTGAAGTGGGGTTCAGGGCCACCCAGTCGGGCTGGCTCTTGACGAGCCACTGGCGGGTGCTGACGAGGTTGACGTTCTGGGAACCCTCACCCTGCCCGAAGCTGAGTTCGGTCGGATCTACGGTAATCCTGGGAGACCCAAGTTCCTCCTCCTTATTGCAGGCGGCAAAAGACACTGCTGCGGCAAGGAAAGCGACAAGTAAAACTTTGAATTTCATAATAGCGCGTTATTAGAATTAATTATCTCTTGATTAGTTTTCAAAGATAATTTTTTTTTGCCTAAACTCCAACAACACAATAAAAAAAAGGCTGACTAAATAGATTCTTCACTTCGTTCAGAATGACAGGTCCTTTGATACCTGGTTGTCATTCTGAGGCAGGTGCAAGCTGCCGAAGAATCTATTTAGTCAGCCTCTCTAAGCTATACGACGATTACAAATTATTTCGCCACGCCGTTGAGGGTGTGGAGGTATGCCCTCTTGCCATTGGTCTCAGCGACTTTGTTCTTGGCGTAGTATGTCACTTCGCCATAGATAAGGACAGCGTCACCCTCCTTGACCGTCTGGTCGCCTTCAACCCAGCGCCTGTTGCCGAGGTACCACACGTTGTAGGCCTCGAAATCCTGGACAGGATCGTTCTTGAAAGCGCCGTCGTCGGAAATCCAGAACTGGGCGTTGCCGTAGTTCGAGGAGAACTGGCTGGCTATCTTGGATACCTTTCCGGACACGAACACACAGCCTTCGATCTTTGAGCCTGCAAGAAGAGGTGCAATTTCGGAAGGGGTGTAGGGGTTGGTGTAAGTACCCTTTGCGCCGGGAGTGTATTCGACGATGGAAGTGGCAATGACATTGAGATACTTGTTGCCTCCGGACCAGCCGTTGAAGTAGCCGGTGATCTGGATGTTCTTGCCGTCAAAGCCCTTGGCATTCAGGTCGTCGACCGGATAGACGATGCTGCCCTGCTTGGAGCTGGCGTCGATGCCTTCCAGCGTCACGTTCAGGTAGTTGCCGGACACGGCAAGCTTGCCGCAGATGGTGATGTACTCAGCTTCGTCAGCCTTGTAGTCAGGGGCATAGTCGGTCACATACTTGGGGTTGGGGTAAGTGACGGCGTTGCCGCTGGATTCCACGGTCACTTCAGACACCTTCTCGACCTCGGGCACGCCGTTGTAGACGGTCTTGCTGCCCTTCACGACGACATTGTCGCCGATCTTGACATTGGCATTCGCACCGCTGTCATACACATACACGGCCTTGGCACCGTCGGAGATGACGAAGCCCTTGGTGGTCTTCGCGACGACGAGGGAAGGCTTAGTGGTGACCATATCGCCCTTCTCCGCAGCGACAACCTCAGATACGGTCAGGTCAAGACCGGCCTGGTCTACGGCCACGGTGACGGAAGAAGTGCTGCTGGTGAACACGATGCTGCTCTTGCGGGCCGCACCTTCGTTGGGCAGGATACGGAACTTCACTATTGCAGTGTCTGCAGGGTTGGGCTCTATCTTGGTGGGAACACCCTTGATTGAATCCATAGACTTGAGGACGATCCACTCATCAGCAGGATTCACCAGGACGCCGTTGCCCTTGTAGGCCGCCTTGACAGAGAGCTCGTCGCCGGCTTTGTCGGCCACGAAACTGTCGATGTCGAGTTTGAGGAGGGACTTGACAACCTTTATCACGGACACGTCGACAAGTTCGACGGTGCCGTTATAAGTGGTCTTAGGACCCTGGACGGTGACGACGTCACCAACCTCGATGCCGAAACTGTTCCAGTTGTAGCTGCCGGTAGCATCGACGGTGCCGTAGATATAGACTTCGCCGGTGCCGTCGTTGAGGTACCAGTTGCCATAGTTGGTGTTGGCGATGGAGGTGCAGACGCCGGAGGTGGTGAAGGTCTTGCCGTCAGTTCCTGCGAGAACTTCGGCGCAGGTCGCCTTGACAGCCTCCAGTGAGCCCTGGCGCACGATGACGTACTGCGTGGTCCTGATGTCTCCGTCTCCGACAAGGATATGGAGCTCCTGCTCGCGGCCGCCGTCTATTGCTTCGGCGCTGAAGGTCACGGTAGTCTTGCCCGCGCCTCCGGAAAGGGTGCTGGCAGTCAGCCACGCGGGAAGCTGGCCGTAGATGGTCTTTGATTCGGAGTCTTTACCGAGAGAGATGTCGTTGGCGAAAGACCAGGCTGCCTTGGCGTCAATCGTCAAAGTGGCCTGACCGCCGCCTGCAGGAATGGACAGGTAGGTCTTGTCCAGCTTGATGCTGTCCAGAGAAGTGGCTTCTTCCTTTTCGCAAGCCGCGAACATAAACAGGGAAGAGGCGAGGGCGATGAATAAATATTTCAGTTTCATATTGCCTGGCTTCTGTTAGTTGAACATATACTTGATACCGACGGAAGCGTACCAGCACTGGCCGACGGAAACAACGGGTTTCCAGGTCTCGACTGTGCCGCTGACGGCGGACGGTGTGGAGAAGGTGGCGAAACCTTCGGGATCTGCACCTTCATATTTGAGGATACGGCCGGAATTCAGGCTTGCATTCATCGACTTGGAGACGCCCCAGCTGTTGTTGAACAGGTTGGCGACGTTCTTCAGGTCGGCAGAGAGCTGCAGTATGTGACTGGTCTTGCCGATATTGATCTTGAAGTCGTGCTTGTAGGCGAAGTCGAAGCGGTGCACCCAGGGGGAATAGACCGCATAAGCCTCAGCGTACTGGCCCTTGTGCGACTTCAGGTAAGGATCGTTGTTGACGAATGCCATGAAGCGCTGGGCGTCGTCGTCAGACACGAAGCGGAATTCCTTGTTGGCCACCTGGCTGTCGGTAGGAATGTAGAGGGCGTCGTACTGATAGCCGTCTCCGTTCATATCGTTGGCGAGCATATAAGAGTAGTTGTAGCCGCCCCTCCAGGCCTCATAAATCAAGCTGAAGTGGTTGCCGCTGTGGTCGCTGTGGGTCAGGGAAGCGATCACACGGTCGGGGGTCACGTACTGCGAACTGTGCAGGGGGATGTTGTTGGGACCCTTCACAGTGGGCACGTAGGTGAATGCAGACTCGGCGTCGGAACCGGGGAGACCGGTGACTTCGTAGCGGGCCAGGTGGGTGTAGGCAGCGTAGAAACTAAGTTCGGGGATGGGCTGCATCTTCACGCTGAAGGTGCCGGACCAGCCGTAGCCGAGAGAAGTGTTGCTGAGCACGAAAGCCTTGGTGGCATTGCGGAAACTGGAAGGATAGATGGGACGGTTGTCGGCTCCGTTGAAGGTGGCGAAGCTTTCGACCGGCTTCATGCTCCAGTCGGACATTGTCACGTCGTTGACAGTCTTGTTGAATATGCCTTCAGCACTGATGGTGAAGGGGAAACTGGTCGGGAAGCTGTAGTCGATGGCGAGGGAGGTCTTCCACTCCTGCGGCATCCTGAACTTGGGATCCACGGCTGCAACCGAAGAAGGCACGGTGCCGGATTCGGGAGTGGCCTTTGAAGGGAAGCCCATGGAGATGAGTTTGTTGTAGAGCTGCTCACGGGTCAGGACGCCACCGGCAAACTGGTTCATATCAATGAGTTCGCCGTTAAGTTTGGACTTGGCGTTGAGGGCAGCCCTGTACTGCACCAGACCGCCGTTGGTAGGCATATTGGTGAAGAACACGAGAGGGATACGGCCGGCAAAGAGGCCGGTACCGCCGCGGACCTTGAGGCTCTTGTTGCCGAGGACGTCCCAGGTGAAACCTACACGGGGAGAAACGGTCACCGTGGCGGTGGGCCATACGCCGGTGTCGATATGCTGCTCAGTGTAGCCGTAGGTCTTGGGGTAATAGTTTATCGCCTTGATGGCCGCGTTGGTCATCAGGTCCTTGTTGTCGAAGAGCAGGCCGTCGAAGCGGACGCCGGCGGTCACTTTCAGGCGGTCGGTTGCCGCCCATTCATCCTGCACGTATAGGCTGGGCTTGTGGAACTGGACACGGGCTGCAGGAGCGAACTCGGGAGTGTTCGAGCCGTCCTTGATGTAGCCGTAGGTCAGGGCGACGACCTCAGGGACTGCTCCGTTGAGGAAGTCGTTGACGCTGGCGTAGCGGTAGTAACCTGTACCGTTGCGCATATACTGGTTGTCGGCCAGCTGGTATTCGTAGCTGACACCGGCGGTCACCTTATGGTTGCCAGTGTACCAGGTAATGTCATCCTTGATGGTGCCGACGGTGTTGTTGACCGCATTGTTCCAGGTGAAGAGTTCATAACCCAGGGACATGTACTGCACGTTGTTGCCGGTGCCGTCCTGGATGTCGATGAACGGGAAGTCGGTGGAGTTGGTGCCTCGGACGTCGGGAAGGAGCGAGAAGGTCACCAGCAACTGGTTGGACAGGTTGTTGGAAATCTGGCTGTTGAGGTCGATGGCCGCAGAATGGGCGCGGTTGTTCATCGAATACATCGAATTCGCGAACGACATCGAGTACAGGGATGTACGCGCATAGGGCGAACGGGTGCCGCCGTCCATGGAGGAGGCGTTGGGGCCGTTCCAGATGAGATTATTTGTGAAGGTGTAGCGCAGGGACAGGTGGTGCTTGTCGCTGATGTTCCAGTCCAGGCGGGCAAGGGCCTTGAGGTTGTTCTCGTCGGCGGGGAAATCGGTGTAGGAACCGGTCTTGTAGCCGTACTTGCTCTCCACGTAGTTCTTGACCCTTTCGAGATCTCCCACGGTGGTGTAGGAAATGTTCAGGGCCTCGCTCGGGGTCACGCTTTCATCGGCGCGGGCCCTCCAGCGGACAGCCACGGAAGGAGTCTTGCTGTACTCGAAGTTGACGAAGAAGAAGAGTTTGTTCTTCACGATAGGGCCGCCGAGAGTCATACCGTAAGTAGTGTTGCGGTCGGTCTCGCGGGCAGTGGGGATGTCAGTGCCGAAGATGGTGCTTCCGCGCATATTCTCGTTGCGGTGGTACACGTAGGCGGTACCCTTCAGGGTGTTGGTGCCGGACTTGGTGATGGCGTTGACGCCGCCGCCCTTGAAGTTGGCCTGGCGCACGTCGTAGGGGGAAATCACGACCTGAAGTTCCTCGAGGGCGTCGATGGAAATAGGATTGCCGCCGCCGGGAAGCTTGTCGGAAAGACCGAAGTTGTTGTTGAAATTGGCACCGTCAACGGTGAAGTTTGCGGTACGTCCGTCGGTACCTGCGAAGCTCATTCCGTTGCCGCCGTAGGGAGAAAGGCGGGTGATGTCGGTGAGCTGGCGGTTGACAGTCGGCATACCCATCATTTCACGGTTGCTGATGTTGGTGGCAGCTCCCGTCTTCTCAGTGGGGAATTTGGAAGACGCGGTCGAGATCACGACGGCCTCGGACAACATCTCCGCGTCGTCGGTGAGACTGGCGTCCAGGGAGAACACTTCAGCAAGCTGCAGCGTGACGTCGGTGTAGTTGACCTTGCGATAGCCAAGGCAGGAAATCTCCACAGAGTAGGGACCGCCTGAACGCATACCGTTGATGTTGTAGCGGCCTTCTGCGTTCGTGAGACCGTAGTACTGCGACCCGGAAGGGGTGTGCACGGCCACGACGGTGGCTCCGGGGATGGCCTCCCCTTTGGCATCGGTGACCTTGCCACCGAGAGAAGCAGTCGTGACCTGCGCGTAGGCAGACACGGCAAGAAACATCGCTGCCAGTGACAGCAACATCGCTTTGAATGTTTTTTTCATAAAATAAAAATAATGTAACAATGTTTTATTTTCGTGCTACAAAGTTATATCAAGAAAAGATACTGCACAAATAAGAATTCAACAATTTATTAACATTTTTTGCTTATCTTTGCACCCAATAACCTGCGAGGAAAGATTTGTATGCTTGCAACCTCGCTTTAAAAAATGCTAAAATGAATTATCTCTTCACGTCGGAGTCCGTCTCCGAAGGGCATCCCGACAAGGTTGCCGACCAGATTTCAGATTCAATCCTCGACGAGTTCCTCTCCCAGGACCCGGACGCCAAGGTCGCTTGTGAGACCTTCTGCACCGCCGGCCTGGTGGTCGTGGGCGGCGAAGTCCGCTCCGACAAGGCCTACGTCGACATCCACGAGACCGTGCGCCGCACGATACGCAGGATTGGCTACACCAAGGCCGAATACGGCTTCGACGCAGCTTCCTGCGGCATAATCAGCACCATCCACGAGCAGAGCGCCGACATCAACCGCGGCGTGGTGCGCGAGGAGGCCGACGAGCAGGGAGCCGGCGACCAGGGAATGATGTTCGGCTACGCCTGCCGCGACACCGAAAACTACATGCCCCTGGCCCTAAGTCTCTCGCACGCGCTTCTCCGGGAGCTTGCCGACATCCGGCACAACGAGCCGGAGCTCATGCCCTACCTGCGCCCCGACGCCAAGGCCCAGTTCACCGTGGAATTCTCGTCCCACCACCATCCGGTGCGCGTCCACACCATAGTCCTGAGCACCCAGCACGACGAATTCGACTCTGATGAGGCGATGCACGAAAGGATCGAGTCCGATGTGCGCAACATAGTGATACCAAGGCTCATAGCATCGCTTCCCGAACGCACGGCCGCCATCTTCAAGGGCGACTGGATACTCCACGTCAACCCCACCGGCAAGTTCGTCATCGGCGGTCCCGCCGGCGACACCGGACTGACCGGACGCAAGATAATCGTGGACACCTACGGCGGCCGCGGAGCCCACGGCGGCGGAGCTTTCTCCGGAAAGGACTCCTCAAAGGTGGACCGCAGCGCCGCCTACGCAGCAAGGCACATAGCCAAGAACCTGGTGGCCGCGGGCGTGTGCGACGAAGCCCTGGTGCAGCTTGCCTACGCCATCGGCGTGGCCGAGCCCGTGAGCGTGTTCGTGGAGACCTACGGATCCGCCAAAGTACCCGGGGGCGACGCATGCATCGCACAGAAAGTCAGCGAGTTGTTCGACCTGCGCCCCGCCGCGATCGTGCGCCGTTTCGGGCTCACCAACCCCATCTTCTCCCCCACCGCCGCCTACGGCCACGTGGGCCGCAAGCCCTATCGGGCGAAAGTAATGGTCCAGGGCGAGGAGCGGGAGGTGCAGTTCTTCGGCTGGGAGTTGCTGGACATGGTGGACGAACTGAAAAATGCCTTCGGCCTATGAGCGGCAACTCCAAGAAAGGCAAGTCGCCCCGCGTGCAGGTGAGCAACAAGCGGGCCTCGTACGACTACGAATTCCTCGAGCAGTACGATGCCGGCATAGTGCTCGCGGGCACCGAAATCAAGTCGCTACGGGCAGGAAAAGCATCCCTACAGGACGCCTGGTGCTATTTTTCCGGCGGCGAGCTCTACGTCAAGGGGATGAACATCTCCACCTATTTCTGGGCCTCGAAATGGGGCAGCCACGAGCCGGCGCGCGACCGCAAGCTCCTGCTGACAAAGCGGGAACTGCGGCACCTCGCCCAGGCCGTAAAGACCAAGGGCCTGAGCATCATCGCCGTGCGCGCCTACATCGCCGAGAACGGCTTCGCCAAGCTCCACATCGCCCTGGCAAGGGGCAAGAAGGAGTACGACAAGCGGGCCACCATACGCGAAAAGGACATACGGCGCGAAATGGAGAGGGATTAGGCTACTGCTCCAGAGCCAGACTCACGATCAGATCTTCCAGCATCGGCGCCACGGCTGAGCCCGGGGCGGCGACGTTGTTGGTCATTATGGAGAAGAAGACGGTGTTCTCGCGTTTGCCGTCGGCCGGAAGGATATAGCCGCTGAAGCAGAGCACGCCGTTCATGGAGCCGCTTTTCATGCGGACGCGCTTCCGTATTTCCGGCTGGACGCCGGCCAGACGGTATTTCAGGGTGCCCTGTCCCGGGCCCGGAAGCGAGCTCACGAAGTAGTCACGCACCGGACCGCCGTGCATGCGCTTAAGGAAACGGACGAAGAACTCGGGAGAAACGTAGTTTTTCCGCGAAAGCCCGCTGCCGTCGCGGATGACGCAAGCCCCGGCCGGGCGAAGGCCCAGCACCGAAAGCATCTCCATCTCGGCATCGTCGGACAAGTCCCTCGAGGATTTGCCGAAACGCTTAGCCGACAGCATGTTGAACAGCGTTTCCGCGTAGAAGTTGTTGCTGTCGAAATTGGTGTCGCGCACTATCGCCCAGAGCTGGGGCGAAAGGGCGAAGCCCAGGGGCCGCAGGGCATCCTGCGGAGCCGCGCTCCTGCCCACGTCGGAGAACAGCAGGTCGGAGCGGATGTTGCCCTGCGGAGAGATGTCGGCATAGCCGCCATCCACCGGTATTCCCAGGGAAATCAGGTAGTTATAGAAGAAATAGGCACAGGTGTAGGTGCCGAAGGAATTGGTGCTGTAGTATTTGTAGGGCTGGCGGCCGGAGGGGAACTGGCCGAGGAACTCGCCGAAGGGGCCGAATCCGGTGCCCAGATAATAAATGGTGTTGGGCGTTCCGGATGATGAAGTCACGGCGGAGTTGACATAATTCATCCAGGGCGTATCCGGATACTGGAGCTCAATCTTCGGGGCCTTCCCCAGAGGTCCCGGGCTCACCAGGAAGAGCTGGGAGTTGCCGAAGAAATTCAGGCCTGAGGGGCCGGCGCCGTCGATGGAGCCCAGGTCTTCAGCCTGCCATGATGGGTCTATGAAGGGCCGGCCGAAGAATCGCGGGTCGCCGACCACGGCGCCCCTGATGGCCTTTATGCCGTTGTCGTCCAGGATTTTCTTCCAGTTTGCGAAAGTTGTGGAAAGGGAGTCGGCGCAGGAAGTCTGGGCCGCAGTGGTGGGGTCTCCCCCGCCTACTATATATAGGTCGCCTTCAAGCACACCGTCCCTGATCTCTCCGGTGCAGGAAAGCGTGGTCCGGAACTGCCAGTCGGCACCAAGGTTGAGAAGCGCAAGGCCTGTTGTCAGGAGTTTCATGTTCGATGCCGGGACCATTTTCATCGAACGGTTCATCTGGGCGAGGGTATCTGCGCCGCGCACGGCAAGCACGCCCACAATACCTGAACGCAGAGGCTCTTTTCCGGCATATCCGGAGAGGAGCTTCTGCGTCGCTGTGTTCTGTGCCGCCACTCCTGCGGAAACCAGCAGGACAAGAGGCACAAGTATCTTCCCTAACGGACTCAAGCCTGCTTCTTGACGGCCGCGCTGAGTTCCTCGTAGAGGGCGTCGGTCTTCTCGAGGACCTCCTTGCGGAGTGCGTTGTAGTACTTGCCGGCAGGGCCCTCGACTTTGTTTACCTTGTCGCGGAGCTCGTTATAGAGGTCTACGGCCTTCTCCATCAGCTCGGAAGCCTTCTCTTCGGGAACCTTCGCATTGACGGCCGCAACCAGTGAACAATCTTCGATGAACGCGCTGAGCACGTAGTCGATGTCTTTTTTGATGTCTCTAAGATTCATGTCTTTCTGAATTAATCCGGGGCAAAGATAACATTTTTTAACAGCATAGCAAGCGGGCGGGTGCTTATATGGTTACCTTGAAGCCGTAAATCTTGCCGTTTTCGAGAGAGAGCTTGGACGTAATTGTCTTACGCATGTCGCAGCCGGGGAACACGGTGACAGAATTCCGGCGTTCCTCCTCGTCGTCGTAATAGTTGCCGCCGAACTGGAAGCACAGCTCATACCCCTCCTCGAGGTCCTTATCGAAGCGGACGGGCACGAAGAAAGTCTTTTCGACCACATCATCGTCTATCAAGCAGAGCTCGCTGTAATTGCCGGAATCGAGCAGATAATAGTCCTGAGGTCCTCTCTCGATCGTAAATGGCTCTCCACTATAGCTTTCGGTGGTTACATCCAAACCGGAAAACCGGACGAAGACAGGATCACCATTCACGCCCCACTCTTCCTCTTCTTGCGAGTCGGGATCCACGCACTTGATGCGGATGGTATTGATTCTCGCCTGGTCGAAAGGTGAACCGGCAGGCGCTTCGTACGGAAAGTTCCTGAGGGTCACCTCGATTCGGAACACGGCGAACTGGTGCTGCAGGTGCACCCAGGTGCCCTCCCCCTCATCGACCGTCACCTCGCCCAGCATCAGATCGACGTCGGAAACGCCCCCCGTATCATCGTGCTGCAGGGCACCCGAAGCAGTCGAAAGGTTTCTCATGTAAATGGTCGGAGAGCCCTCCCTCACGCCATCGAATATCGAATTGCCTGCGTACGAGTCCACAGGAGGATACAGGCAGATAATCTTGTCACCTTCGTTTCCGGTCCAGGTTCCGGAGAATTCTGCTTGCTCGCGGCCTGCTTCACCGGTAGAAGTGAACGTGTCGACAGCCGTGATGCCGTTTTGGCCGAAAGAGACCACCGTGATGGCTTCCTCCGAATCCCAGAACCCTTCCAACGTCTTGTCGTCCGTGTAATCATACATCGTCTTCGTGCTCGCCGGAGCGATTACGGACGCCTGGATCGTCATCTGGACGCCCTCCTTCACTTCGGGCATTGATACCTGGCAACTGTTCATCAGCACGGCCGCGCAGGCCGTCATTACCATAATCGTTATGATGCGTTTCATGTTGCAGACTTTTTAAAAGGTTAAAACTCCAGATCCCAGCCGTGTTCCATGCCAGGGACCCTCCCTTGAGGGGGCGCCGGGCTATCTACCTCAGGATCGGAGTCGTCGGAAAGCGAATCGGAGTCGTAGGAAAGCGGATCGGAGACCACTTCCCAGTCTGTAATGTCACCCACAACAAAAGATGCCTGGTTTGAGGAAATCTGCTGGCTGGTAATATCGATAGAAGCCGTGTACTGCTTGCCGGCGGCGAAGATCATGGGGGCGTTCAAGGAATAAGTATAAGTGGTACCGCCGGTAACCGTTATCCTGATCTTGGGGGCGATATCCTCTGCAGGGAGGATGATGGCCTCGAAGGCATCTGCCGAAGGATCCGGGCGGAAAGCGAGAATCGTGCCGGGAGTGGTGAGCGACACGACGGTCTGGGTTTCAAGGTCTACGGTACCGGAAAGATTGGTGTCCAGGATCTCCACATTCTCAACTTCGGAAGAGTTGTTTTTGGTAATATTAACAACAAACTTGACGCCCTGATGGCCGAAGGTAAGGGTAATGGGATCTGCAGTGGCAGGGTCTGCGGGAACGGCCACATTCGCCGCCAGGGCCGTCAGGAGGTCTGCCGCGGCGTAATTGGCGGCGGAACTCTGGTCTGAGGGAACGCTGAAGGTGAATTTGAACGGGTCGGCGGGCTCTGCGTCGCAGTTGGCATTATAGGGATGATACGCAGCGAAGGTGGTGGCTTCGGTCTGTCCGGCCTGCCAGAGAATCTCGCTGCCGGAGGCGAAGTCTACGCCCTTGGAGGAGTTTACAGTACCCAGCACGTTGAGGCGGGAGATGGGAGCGCCGGCAAAGACGCCAATCTGCTCGTTCTCTGCCAGGGACGACTTTACGGCGTAGTCGTTGAGGTGGGTGGAAAAGCGCACCACGCCTCCCTTGGAGTGGCCATCGGAACCGTTTTCCTTGTTGCAGCCCACGAAAGCGCAAAGCGTCGCGAGAGCGAGGATAAATATCTTTTTCATAAGACAAAATACTTCAACAAGCAAAAGTAATTAATAGTCTGCATTATTCCAATACTCCGGGTTGATGACAATTTCCCGGGGATGTTTCTTAAGTTCATAATAATAACTTTTGTGTTCGAGAGAAAAGATAGTAATTTTTTTTTATATTTGCAAATGTTGGAGTGAAGCGCTTTTTTTGCTCACCCCGGCATAACATATTTGATGAAAGTGTAATGCTTTTATCCTGAATCGGAAATCTGGACAATTTCTTAACTCAAGGATAAGCAATTCATTCATCACCTGGTTTGGTGTACCGTGCTTTCTGCACAGTCTCCATACTCGGTGTGGAGTAGTGTTTATTTGAGTTAAGGCCGTCCAGAGCCCCCGATTCGATAAATGCATAGTGCTCCACACTTTTTTTGTATTTAGGCCATTGGAGCATAAGCCGGTCCGTTATCCATGGAAGAACAAAACCAACTCTATCAGGCCCCCAGTTGCACTCTGATTGTTATCGAGACCAAACGAGGCATGATGATTATTACCAGTCCCGGAGGAGAAGGCGGAGGAGGAGACAATTTCGGCGGGGAAGATGATTAATCTGAATCAATAGATAATAAATATGAATCACAGATGTTTTATGGCCATGACCCTGATGCTCATTGGGGTTATGGGTTGTTCTGTCAAAGAAAACACCGTTGAACAGACAGGCAATTATAGATTGGTTTTTGAAGCCGATCCATTCATCAATGGCGACGCTGATACTGCCACAAAAACTTATGTTGAGCCCAACAGCGATTACTCCAGTTACGCATTCAAGTGGGCGGAGAGAGACACTGTGGGTATTTACCCTGATGCCGGCAGCCAGGTTTACTTTACGATGGCTGGTGGAGCAGGTGCCAGCACTGCCGAATTCGATGGCGGTGCCTGGACCTGCAAAGAAGGGCATGAGTATAGAAGTTACTTCCCCTTTGTCGGTGATTATTACTTGGATGCGACCAGTATTCCTGTATCCTTCACAGGCCAGAAGCAGGTAGGAAATGCCAATTCGGACCATTTTCAGCAGTACGATTACATGTACACGCCCGTGGTGACCAAGGGGAACGACAACTTAACATTCTCCTATCATCACTTGATCACGGCCATTTTGCCTTGGGTAGAGCTTCCGGCCGGCCATTATACCGGCATAACGCTTTCGCTTGACGAACCCCTTTTTGTGACAGAAGGTCATTACGATCTGACAGCGGCATCACCCGCAATCGTGGGTACCGCATTCTCCAGCACCCTGAATGTCGAACTGGACGTTACCTTCACCACCCACGACATCCTGAAGGTATTCATCCCGCTGGCTCCCTTGGACATGTCCGGCAAGACACTCACCATAACGGTGACCGACGAAGACAACCATACCTACGAATTCACGAAGAATCCTTCCAAGGCATACGTAGCCGGGAAGATTTACCGTCTCCGTGCAGACACCTCTTTTGCCAACGCGAGCATCGTTTTTGCCGATCCTACCGTTAAGGCTATCTGCGTGGCTAATTGGGACACGAATAATGACGGCGAACTGTCATTCTCTGAAGCTGCCGCGGTAACAACAATCCCTTATTCGGCCTTTGCCGAAAACACCACAATCACTTCTTTCGATGAATTCCAGTATTTTACCGGGGTCACCCTGATGCAATACGATTCCGATTATGATGAAGGCATGGATTACTATGGGACGTTTTATAGATGCACTTCTCTTAGGTCTATAACCCTCCCTTCTACTCTGACTAAGATACCTTTCGGTTGTTTCCGGGGATGCTCTGCACTCGAAAAGATTATCATCCCTGCATCCGTTAACACAATCGAGCAAGTCGCTTTCCTTGGATGCGAGAACCTGTATGTCTATATGGAATCTGAAACGCCTTGCACGCTGCAGAAAGACGTATATAATACTTATGACGAGCCTTATGTTTTCGGTTTCTTGTCCGGAGGCAAGGTAAAGAGAATCTATGTCCCGACAGAAGCAAGTGTGGAGGTCTATCAGGCTGCTCAATACTGGTCCACCTATTCCTTAAGAATCAAATATGTCGGTATTCAGGTCACAGGTATTCAATTAAGCGGGACGGCATCGGCTATGGTGGTTGGCGGGACTAAAATTTTAATGGCAACAGTCCTTCCAGATAATGCCACGTACAACACGTTATCCTGGTCTTCGTCCAATCCGGCCATCGCTACGGTGAGCAGTTCTGGCAAAGTGACGGCAGTTGCAGAAGGCTCGGCCACGATTACTGCATCTTCTACGGACGGAAGCGGTTGTACTGCCACATTCGAAGTTACTGTGACGCCAGCCATGGCCGTTCCCGAAGCCGTGGATTTAGGGCTGAGTGTCAAGTGGGCCTCATTTAATGTTGGCGCAAGCGCACCGGAGGAATTTGGCGAATACTTCGCCTGGGGCGAGACGGAGCCTAAGTCTGATTACAGTTGGTCAACTTACAAGTTTAGAGTAAGTGGCGACTCAAATAATAATCTAAGATTTAATAAGTATTGTCCATCAAATCAAGCTTCTTATTGGGGCGTATCCGGTTCGCCGGACAACAAGACAGACCTTGATCTTGAGGATGATGCAGCCCACTTCAATTGGGGCGGTAGCTGGCGAATTCCGACAGATGAGGACTGGACTGAGCTCAGGGATAATTGCACCTGGACATGGACCAGTAATTACAATGAATCCGGAATCGCTGGTTGGGTAGTATCTGCCAGTAATGGCAACAGTATCTTCCTTCCTGCCGCAGGCATCAGGTTCGGCGTCAACCTCGACGATAGCGGTTCCTACGGTGGCTACTGGTCTTCTTCCCTTGATAAGGGCAGCGCTTACAACGCGTGGGGCGTCTACTTCTATTCCAGCTATGTCTCCAGGCGCGATCTCCGACGTGACTACGGGCGATCTGTCCGTCCTGTTATAGAATAATGGACGGCAAGGGTAAAACCCCGGCCGTCCTGCTGACTGAATATGCGGTTAGCATCAAAACTTGCATGTCTTGCGCCTTTTGGCGCGGACATGCTCTTTACACAAATAAATATGATTGATATCGAAAACAGATTTGGGAAAAGACTGAGAAAGATTTGGGTAGATGCCCCTTCAAAAATAAAAAGCGCATCAAGAAAGAATGAGGATTTACCCGCAATCGTGAATTGTATCCCCACGCCCTGCAAGGTGCTGTTCATCGGCTTTAATCCTTCGTACATATCTTCCCAGCCAGAGTATTATTGTCCGTCAAAAATGGGTATCACATATTTCAATGAGCTGCTCAAACTCTGCTCGGACATTTCACTGATCGAATGGGGTTATCTGGATATCTATCCGGTAAGGATGAGCAAACAGGATGACCTCAAGAAAGAGATAGTTAATTGCACGTTTCCCTTTTTCGACGAATTGGAAAAACTGACAAAAGATATAATCAGGGAAGCATCTCCGGACCTCATCGTAGTATTAAATGCGGCCGCAAGAGATACCTTCTTCAAGATTTATAAACTCCCAGTAGGATTCGTTAACATAAAGAATCTTAGTCTTGCAACGGGGACCTTTATGGTTAACGTTGGAGGCGATGCACCCACACCCGTCATTTTCAGCGGTATGCTCTCCGGACAGAGGGCTTTGGATCTCGGTTCCCGCATCTCCCTGCAATGGCACATCGCCAAGGTTCTCAGCCTGCCTGTTGTATAATAGCGTTTTCTGCTGCTCTTTGAATTTGACGACGGAAAGAAGGTTTTCTATTACGTCAAGGACGATATCGGGGCCTTGGCGGATTTCCGGGTACTTGAATCTGAATATAGTCTGTTCCATAACGCTCATCTTGATTCTTCCCGCACCTGCGTTTTCTGAACGGATCGCATGGATATGCCTTTAGATACTTTCTTGGAATATGGTGTTCCGACTTAGCCTAAAGCTATATTTCTACAAAAACAGCGGACAGTTGGCCGCTTTTTTGTGCCTATTGTTAATAGTTCCCCGTTAAACAATATTTAATTTGTACAAGATAAAAATAGTTTTTTTATCTTTGCAAAAACGAGTACAATGGAAAAGATGGATGTTAATGGGGTAAAAGTATCGCTTATCAAAGTATGTGGCGAGGATTATATCAGCCTCACAGATATGATGCGTTCAAAGGAAGGTGACTTTTTCTTCCATAATTGGTTGAGGAACAGGAACACTGTTGAGTTCCTTGGCGTCTGGGAAAAGGTCAACAATCCGGAGTTTAATTCTGTCGAATTCGACATGATTAAAAGCAAGGCCGGCCTAAACAGTTTTCGCCTCAGTGTAAAAGAGTGGATGGAAAAGACCAGTGCTATCGGGATTGTGTCAAAGGCTGGCCGATATGGTGGAACCTATGCTCATAAGGATATTGCATTTGAGTTCGCAATGTGGATTAGCCCGGAATTCAAAGTTTATTTGATTAGAGAATTTCAGAGACTTAAAGATCAGGAACAAAAACTCATTGGCTGGAGCGCTAAACGCGAATTGGCAAAAATCAATTATCGAATTCATACTGATGCCATTAAGCAGAATCTTATTCCGTCCGAGGTATCTGATGCCCAAGTTTCTTTCATTTATGCCAATGAAGCGGATGTTTTGAACGTTGCTCTTTTTGGAATGACCGCCAAAGAGTGGAGGGACATCAACCCTTCGCTTAATGGTAACATTCGAGATTATGCCACCATTAACCAACTGATTTGCCTTTCAAATCTGGAGAACCTTAACTCTATCCTTATCAGCGATGGCGTGTCTCAATCGGATAGGCTCCGAAAACTTAACACCGTTGCCATCTATCAAATGTCCGTATTGGCAGACGGAGAATCATCCCGTAAATTATTGAAATAAACACATCATAGCCATAAAAATGAACACACCTGCGATTCTTCATGCTAATGAGCACAAAAGCGACAGCGGCTTTATCTCACAAGCGCAGTACCTTAAGGACAACTGGTCCTGGTTAAAGTATTCCTATGCCGCTGCCATAAAGGTCAAGCGCAGGATGAAGGAACTGAGTATAACGCAAAAGGAACTTGCCGGTAAGTTGGAATGCACTCAGCAGCATGTATCAGTCCTGCTGGGTGGCAAGGCAAATATGACTCTTGAGACCCTGGCCAAGTTGGAACAGGCGCTTTCGTTTGATTTAATTGGACATAATTTGCTGGTATTCGGCCGTTCATGTCCATATGAAGACACGGTCGGTTATCTGAACGACTTCGAACTCGGCGGCCCAATCCCTGAAGGAGTTAAAACCAGCAAACTTGTTGACGGCTACAAGCCCAGAAAGAAAAAAGGCCCCAAGAGTTCAAAAATAACCCTGAGGCCAGTATCACGTTGATTAATTCAGCCCTGGTTCAGCGGGAGGGAGAAGACGAAGCGGGCGCCGAAGGTGTAGGAAGTATCAAGGATTACGCCTCCGCCAAGGCGGCGGGCAAGGCTGCGGGCCAGGGAGAGGCCTATGCCGGTGCCTTCCTTGTAGTCATCCAGCTGGACGAAGTGCTCAAAGATGTGCTCCGCTTCCTCGGGAGGAACGCCTATGCCGGTGTCTTCCACCAGGAAATACACGAAGCTCTGCTTTGGAACCACCTTCAGCGACACCATTCCCTTCTCCGTAAACTTATTTGCATTTTCCAGAAGAAGGGCCAGGATGCGTGTTACGGCCTTTCTGTTTGTGACGATTTCCAAATCCTTTACGGCGTCCGGCATCATGATGTCGAAGCGGATTGCGGTAAGCATTCGAAGAAGTACGACTGTTAGTTTGTGTTAGTGGGATGTAACTTTGCCCCCACTAACACAACTTATATATGCTTACACGAGAACAAATCGAAGAGATCCAGTCGGAGAGCCGCGAGAAAGGGCTCTCGATAAAGAAGCTTTTGGAAGAGAAAGGCATCCCCGCCCATCAGTACTTCTGGTGGAAGCGCAAGTACGTCAGAGAACAGATAGCCGAGGGGTTCCTGCCAGTGGCG
>JAILIM010000110.1 GCA_024695285.1 Bacteroidales bacterium | reverse complement strand
GGCGCTGAGCTGAATCTTTGCAGGTGCCCCTGCTGTTCGGACGCTTTCCGAGCAGAGGCACTTGCCCGCTTCATAGCAGGCGCGGTCGCTGTAAACCTTAACTTCGAGCGTCCCGGGTTCATAGACGGCCCTGTCCCAGCGGAGGCGGTACTCGCCGTCCGCTTTCTCCCTGACGCCGAGCGACTTGCCGTTCAGGAACAGCTCGCCTACGGAGCCGGTAGTGTACACGTGGACCGGCGTCACCTCCCCTTCCCTGCCGGGCCAGGTCCAGTGCGGCACTATGTGCGCCATGGCAAGGCCGGGCTGCCAGCGGGCCTGGTACAGCCAGAAACGGTCCTTCGGGAAGCCAGCCAGGTCCATGATGCCGAAGTAGGAACTGCGGGACGGGAGGGGCTCCATCAACACCTTCTGGCCCCAGGCCGCGAATTGGGCTATGGCGGCCTGCTTTTCCTCTTCAGTGTGGAAATTGGTCAGCACGGAAGGATCGAGGTTGTATGGCGTGGGCTCACCCAGATAGTCGTAGCCGGTCCAGACGAACTCCCCTGCGCATTCGGGTACCTGGTCTTCATACTGCCATTCATAGTCGGGTTTGGAGGCCCAGGCAGGGGCATATAGGTCGTAGGAACTGACCTGGTATGGTCTTCCGTCCAGCCAGCCCTTGTCTTTTTCGTCAATGACCGGGAAGAGGTAATAACCCCGTGTGCTTATGCAGGATGCCGTTTCTGAGCCGTAGAACGGCTGGCCGGGATGGGCGTCGCGGAAGGCTTCGTACGCGTGGGGTTTGTAGTTGAAGCCATAGACGTCGATGGTCGAGGCCCAGGTCTGGGATGCCGCCCAGAGATTGTCGCAACCGGCCGTCGTCGGGCGCGTAGAATCCTCCCGGTGGCATATTTCGGTCAGGCGCCGAGCCACGTCCCACTTGTCGGGATATCCCTGCTCCCCCACTTCGTTGCCTATGCTCCACATGACCACCGAAGGGTGGTTGCGGTCGCGGTGTATCATGGCCACAAGGTCCTTTTCCGACCATTCGTCGAACAATGTCGCGTAGCCGTTAGGTTTCTTGGGAACGGTCCAGGTGTCGGTGAGTTCATCGATGACTATAAAGCCGAAGGCGTCGCAGAGGTCCAGGAGTTCCGGGGCGGGAGGATTGTGGCTCATGCGTATTGCATTACATCCCATCTCCTTGAGTTTCAGCAGCCTGCGTACCCAGGCATCAGTATTCCAGGCGGCGCCCAGGGCCCCGGCGTCGTGATGGAGGCAGACTCCCTTGAGGAAGGTCTTCTCCCCGTTCAGGTAGAAGCCGTCAGGACGGAACTCAGCCGTGCGTATGCCGAAATATGTCGTGTACACTTCGGAATCGCCGGCGGTCGCAACCCGCGTGACGGCGCAATAGAGTTCAGGGGTCTCGGGCGACCAGAGCCGGGCATCCCTGACCGGCAGCGTCTGGACGACTTCCATTCCGTCTTCGAGCGAGGCCAGCTCTACGGAAACGGCATCGGAGAGTTGCCTACGGGACACATCGCAGAGCCATGTCTCGACCTTGGCGGGAAGCGCGGCGCCGGAATTGCGCAGTTTAATGTGCAGCTGCACTTCTGCATCTGTGCCTTTCAGGCTGGTGGTCACGAAAGTGCCCCAGTGCGCCACGCCGGCGGCGGGCTTTTCCGCTACCCAGATATTCCTGTAGATGCCGCCGCCGGGATACCAGCGGGATGATTCGGGAAGATTGTCCAGCGTGATACGGATTTCATTGTCACCTTCATGGACAGCACCGGTCAAATCCACTTCGTATGACGAATAGCCATAGGGCCAGCCGCCGCACAGGACGCCGTTGGCATAGACCTGCGAGCACGACATTGCGCCGTCGATTTCCAGGCAGAAGCGATGGTCGCCATATCCGGCAGGGATATGCAACGTCTTGCGGTACTGGGCTTTACCCCACCACTTCAGCTTGCCGGTTTCGCCTGGATACTCCTGCTCGAAAGTGCCTTCCACTCCCCAGTCATGCGGGATATCTACAATGCGCTCAGGAGCGCCGTCAAGGGAGAACTGCCAGCCTTCACCGAAAGGCCGGAGGGTTTGCTGACGATGCGGAACACACACAGGGGCGCCGCTCTCCGGGGCGCAGCATATGGCCAGCAGCACAAGCAGCAGGAACAGGGTTATCTTTTTCATACTCAGAATCTTACTCCGATTGTCAGATTGGTACTGGATTTCATGCGCCCCATAACCATTGCCACATTGTCTTCCCCGGCGAACAGGAGGCTGTCAAAATCGGCATACAGGCCGAAATACCATTTGCGATAGTAGTAAAGCACGGCAAAAGAACCGGTGGTCACAAAGATGGGTGTGTTGCGCTTAAAGTCCCGTTCATAA
>JAILIM010000083.1 GCA_024695285.1 Bacteroidales bacterium | reverse complement strand
ATCTGGCTGAACGACGTCACCGAATCTCCCACGTGGCAGTCCTTCCAGGGCTTCCTGCAGGGCTACCCGGGCGCGAACCTTCTCTTCGGGGCATCCACTTACAAATTCTATCCCCAGCGTTCCGCCCCGTCGATACTTGCGCGCAAGTCGGGTTCCGGCTGGATAGAGAATTACAACACGGCATTCGCAACCGATGCTTCCGGCCGGGAAGAACTCTTCCACAAGAGCAAGCTGGTGGTGGGCGTGGAGATGACGCCGTACCCGAAGTTCTTCGTCCCCATCGACAATAAGCTCGGAGGCTTGATGGGACGCTGCATCGGCCAGCCGGAAATCAGCTGCCTGCACTACCGGCAGGGCGGCGAACCCGCGAGCGACATCCCCTTCGGCTGCGCGGTGTGCTACGAATCGGTTTATCCCGAGTACTGCACGGGCTATGTGCGCAAGGGTGCCGAATTTATGACGATTATCACCAACGACGCCTGGTGGGGCGACACCCCGGGCTACAGGCAGCACGCGAGCTACGCTTCACTCCGGGCCATAGAACTGCGCCGCGACATCGCACGATGCGGCAACACCGGCATCAGCGGCATCATCAACCAGAGGGGAGAGTACCTCTCGCAGTCGAACTGGTGGCAGCGCGAAACCCTTTCAGGCGAGGTGAACCTCAGTCAACGCGAAAGCTTCTTCGTCCGCTACGGCGACATCACGGGGCGCGTCTGTACCTTCGCGTTCCTGCTGCTGCTCGCGTTCCTGCTTGTGTCGTTCGTGATTCCGAGGCGTTCCTAGCCTCTATTCCTCCTCTTCCGGAGCCGGCATGTTGGAGGCGTAGCGGCGCCACTTGTCCAGCAGTTCCGTCATATCGGAGGGCAGCGCAGAATCGAACTGCATCCATTTGCCACTCACGGGATGCTCGAATCCCAGAGTCTTTGCATGCAGGGCCTGCCGGGGGCAGATCTTGAAGCAGTTCTGGATGAACTGGCGGTACTTGGCGTAGATGGTGCCTTTGCGGATTTCGGAGCCGCCGTACTTCTCGTCGTTGAAAAGGGGATGGCCGAGGGAGGCCATGTGTACGCGAATCTGATGCGTGCGGCCTGTCTCCAGCTTGCATTCCACCAGGGTTACGAAGCCGAAGCGTTCCAGCACCTTCCAGTGCGTCACGGCGCGCTTGCCGTCGCCGTCTTCGCGGGCGATGCGGTAGCGGGTACGCTCGGAGGGGTCGCGCTCGAGCGGAGCGTCTACGGTGCCGGAATCCGAAGGCATGTCGCCCCAGACGATGGCCTGGTAGCGGCGGTCGATGGTGTGGCGGTAGAACTGGTCGGCAAGGCTCATCTGGGCCTCGTCGGTCTTGGAGATGACCAGAAGGCCGCTGGTGTCCTTGTCGATGCGGTGCACCAGGAACCCTCCGCGTTCGTCGTCGCCAGCCACGCGCACCCCGAGATGCCAGGCGAGGGCGTTCACCAGGGTGCCGTCGTAGTGGCCGTGACCGGGATGCACCACCATGCCGGCGGCCTTGTTCAGCACCAGGAGGGAGGAGTCTTCGTATAATATATCAAGCGGTATGTCCTGGGGAATAACGTCCACCCCGCGGCGCTCGTAAGGCATCACGAAGCGGATGACGTCGCCGGGGCGCACCACGTAGTTGGCCTTCACGGTCTTGTCGCCGACCTTCACGTAGCCGTTCTTTATGGCCATCTGGATGCGGTTGCGGGAAGTCTTTTCGAGATGGGTGGACATGTATTTGTCCACCCTCACGGGCTCCTGGCCGGCATCCACGTCAAGGTGGAAATGCTCAAACAGTATGTCTTCCTGATCTTCGGTCATTTGGCCTGGGGGACCTTTTCGGAATCGAGAGTCAGCCAGAGGGCTACGCCCGCGCCCATGGTAAGGGGGGTCTCCACCGACGCCGGACTCTGCCTGTAGACGACGGCGTTGAGGGAGTCGGTATAATCGCGGACCTCCCTGTCGAATACGAATTTGGTGACATTGAGGGAGTTGTCGTGAACGGCGTCAACGGCGCGAAGGTACTTCTGCCCCACGACGTTAGGCGCGTAGGTGCGGGAGTCGTCGGAGTTGAGGCCGACCACCAGGTCGATGGCGGCGCCGCTCTCCACCGATTCGCCGAGTTTGATCTCCCTGTTGCGGTAGAGCTGGCGGAGGACGTTGTTGGTAGCTATGTCGGAAATGTAGATGAGCCGGCCGAGGGTAAGCCCGCGGGATGCGAGTTCAGCTTTGGCCTGGCGCATGGAATAGCCTACCAGGTTGGGCATGGTGACCTGCTTGGGCACTACGGTGTTGATGGTGAGCAGCACCCTGCGGCCCTTTTTTACCTTGCTGCCGGGGGCGGGAGTCTGGGTGAAGACGGCTCCGCGCTGCATGCGGCGGACGTAGACCGAATCGATTACGTCTACCCGTACGCCATTGTGACGGGCGGTTTCGCGGGCTTCGGCGACGCTCATGTTGGTGAAATCAGGAACGGTTATTTCCTTTCCGTGCTGGGTGATGACGCCGAGCAGGATGTTGACCAGCAGTATGAGGCCGACGATGAATACGACCGCCCAGATGAGGTTCCGGACTATCCAGTTGCTGAAGAAGCCTGTCTTTTTTTCCATAGCTTACAAAGATAACACAATATTTCGTATTTTTGCGGATATGAAAAAACCACAACTGAACACTAAGGCCGATGTCATCCGTTTCGTGAAAGAGAATGGCATCGAGATGATAGACTTCATGTATCCGGCGGGCGACGGCCGCATCAAGACGCTCAATTTCGTAATAACCGACGACGAATACCTGGACAACATCCTCACCTATGGTGAAAGGGTGGACGGCAGCAGCCTCTTCCCCTTCATCGAGGCCGGCAGTTCCGACCTTTACGTGATTCCCCGTTTCCGCACGGCATTCGTGGACCCCTTTGCGGATATCCCCACCCTGACTATGCTCTGCGCCTATTTCGACCGCAACGGCAACCGTCTCGAATCTTCCCCGGACTTCACCCTTCACAAGGCGTGCAAGGCCCTGAAAGATGAGTTCGGCATTGAGTTCCAGGCAATGGGCGAACTCGAGTACTACGTGATCTCGGACCTCGATCCCGCTTTCCCCGCGGAGAACCAGCACGGCTATCATGAGTCCGACCCGTTCGCGAAGTTCAACTCTTTCCGCACTGAATGCATGCACTTCATCGCGCAGGCCGGCGGAAACATCAAATACGGCCATTCCGAGGTGGGCAACTTCACCCTTGAAGGACGGAACTACGAGCAGAACGAGATAGAATTCCTGCCCGTGGCGGCCGAGGATGCAGCCGACCAGATCACCCTGGCCAAGTGGATTATCCGCACCCTTGCGTGGAAGAAGGGACTGAACGTCA
>JAILIM010000085.1 GCA_024695285.1 Bacteroidales bacterium | reverse complement strand
CAGATCCAGAGCGCCGACGCCGACTTCTACGCCTGGCTGAACTCCATCGGAGCCCTCGGCAAGGACATCAACGGCAATAGCCGCGGCGCCACCTCCTGGCCCGGCTGCTACCAGAACTAATCCGACAGCCAATACCCTACTCAGCGGTCCGAGCGTTTCTGCCCGGACCGCTGATTTTTATATTTCAGGAATAATTAGGAGATTCTGTGAAAAATAAATATCTTGTGGACTACAAACCATACTTACCTAATACTTGCAAAAAAAGAATAACCGTTATACATGAGTTGGTGATACCAGAATATATTAGCATTGTTAAAACACTATAACGTATGAAACGTCGCGATTTTCTTAAAGGAGCAACCCTCCTTGCCGCCGGAGGAGCTCTGGCAGGCCCCGTGGCCGGCGCCGCCGAATTCATTTCCATGCCTTCCGCCGCCGATCCGGCTCCCGACGAAAAAGGGATCGAACCCATCAAGGGTTTGACACCCGTACGCTCTCTCGATCCGGAGGTCAGCCGTCCGGTCAACGTCATAATCATCGGCTGCGGCAACCGCGGCAGGACCTACGCCGGCTACGCAAAGAAATACCCGGCTGGCATGAAGGTCGTGGGCGTATCGGACATCCTGGAGCACCGGGTGAAATATCTCGGCGACCAGCACAAGGTGCCTGAAGAGATGCGTTTCGGACACTTCCGGGAAGTGTTTGCCAGCGGAAAGAAACTCGCCGACGCGGTAGTCATCGCTACCCCCGACGACAGGCATTACGAACCCTGCATGAAGGCCCTGGAACTCGGTTACGACGTGCTCCTGGAAAAGCCAGTCGCCCCCACGAAGAAGGAGTGCGAGAACATCAGGGACATGGTAAAGAAGACCGGGCGCATCGTGGCGCTGTGCCACGTCCTCCGCTATGCTCCATACTTCATGGCACTGCGCGAGGTGGTCAAGAGCGGCGTTATCGGCGACGTTGTGAATATCCAGCACATGGAGCCCATCCAGTATGCTCACATGGCTCATTCCTACGTGCGCGGCAACTGGCGCCGGGAAGATGAGACTACTCCCATCATCCTCGCAAAGTCCTGCCACGACCTGGACATCCTCCGCTGGATTATTGACAAACCCTGCAAATACATCGACGCCGCCGGAAGCCTCAGCTTCTTCCGGGAGGAAAACGCTCCCAAGGACGCTCCCAAATACTGCACCGACGGCTGTCCCCACCAGAAAGAATGCCCCTACGACGCGGTGGAAATCTACACCCGGCTTAAGCAGCACACCGGCGTCTTCGACCTTCAGGGCAACAAGGATTCCGACTTCATCCTGAGCCGCCTCAAGGATCCCAGCTACAACAGCTACGCCCGCTGCGTCTTCCACTGCGACAACGACCAGCCCGACCACTACGTGGCCATCATGGGCTTCGAAGACGGCGTAACGGCGTCCTTCTCTATGGACGCTTTCTCCCCCAAGGGCGGGCGCCGGACAAGGATAATGGGCACCATGGGATACATCGAAGGAGACAGCAAGTCATTTGTGGTCACCGACTTCCTAACCAGGACCCCGAAACTGTGGAACATGGAAGTCGCCGAAATCGGCGAATACGCCAAGTCCGGCCACGGCGGCGGCGACTACCGCCTGGTCCGCGACTGGCTCGAGGCTGTGGACCGTCACGACCCCGACCACCTCTCCAGCGGCATAGACGAGGCCTTCGAGAGCCACATGATGGGATTTGCCGCCGAGCGCTCGCGCCGTACCGGAAAGAAAGAAAAGATCAGGTAGCATGGAAAACAAAAGGCTTCTTTCGATAGACGCCCTCAGGGGATTCGACATGATGTTCATAATGGGGTTCGCCTCCATCGTGAGCGCGACCTGCATGCTGTTCCCCGGCGGGAAAGAGTGCTGGTTCAACGTCCAGATGACCCACGTGGCCTGGGACGGGCTCCGTCACCACGACACTATCTTCCCGCTGTTCCTGTTCGTCTCCGGAATGACCTTCCCCTTCTCGCTCGCCGCAAGGAGGGCCAAAGGGGCGTCGGACAAGCGTATCTTCTGGAAAACCGTCCTTCGCGGACTTATCCTGTGCCTCCTGGGACTTGTCTTCAACAAGATATTCGACCTGAAACCGAACTTCCGCATCCCGAGCGTGCTCGCGCGCATCGGCCTGGCGTGGATGTTTGCAGCCTGGATCTACATGGCCTGCGGCTGGAAGTGGCGGGCGGTGATAGCGGCCGTCATATTGGTCGGATACAATCTGTTGCTACTGATTCCGGCGCCGGACGCCGCGGGGGCGGGCAGCCTTACGCTTGAAGGCAATATAGTCGGATACGTGGACCGCATCCTGATGCCGAATCACCTCCTCAAGCAGGGAGTGTTCGACCCGGAGGGGCTGCTGAGCACCCTGCCGGCCATCGTGACTGCGATGCTCGGCCAGTTTACGGGAGAGTTCGTAAAAGACTCCTCATGCAAGAAAAAGACTCTGTGGATGCTTGTGGCTGCCGCCGGCCTGCTTGTCGCCGGTCTCATATGGAACCTGTGGTTCCCCATAAACAAGAAACTCTGGACCAGCAGCTTCACTCTGGTGGTCGGAGCATATTCCATTGGCCTGTTCGCCCTTTTCCACTGGCTGATAGACGTAAAGGGGTGGAAGAAATGGACAACGTTCTTCTCGGTGATAGGGATGAACTCCATCACAATCTACATGCTCCAGAGGATTGTGTCCTTCAAGGATATTACGGCATTCTTCCTTGGCGGCACAGCCGGCCTGCTGCCCAAGGCCTGGGGCACCTGGCTGCTTGCCATTGGCTATTTTGCTATCAGTTGGCTGGTGCTTTGGTTCTTCTACAAAAAGAAAGTCTTCCTGAAAGTCTGACATGAAGAAGAGCATCTCCATACTTACCGAATACTTGCAAAAAAAAGAGTAACCGTTATACCCGGATTCGGGCTACCAGAATATATTCGCAGTGTTATGAGAACGCCACATACTTTTCTTGCTGCATTCCTGCTTTGCATCATCGCAGCCTGCACCCCCGAGGTAATCCCAACCCCAGACAACAACGACCCGGACCCGATAACCGAGCCGGAGA
>JAILIM010000067.1 GCA_024695285.1 Bacteroidales bacterium | reverse complement strand
GGGATGCCCTGACCCGCCGGGTCTGGATGAGAACGGAAGCGACGATGAGGGCAATCCCCAGCCAGAAAGAGAAGTTCACCTCCTGCAGTTCGTCGAAGAGGATGGCCGCAAAGGCGATGCTGTAGAGGGGCTCCAGGTTGTAGGCCAGGTTTACGGTAAAGGCCGATAAAGTGCGCAGCGCCTGCAGCTGGAGCAAAAACGGCACCACGGTGAAGAGCGAGCCCAGCAGCAAAAGCCACAGGAGGTCGGTCTTTTGCGGGACGATTTCGGCTAGAGGAAGAAAGGGAACCAGCAGCGAAAGGAAAAAAACGCCGCCGATGAGCTCGTACAGCAGCATGGTGGCGCTGTCCTCCCCCGTTTCCCGGGCCACGTTGATATGAAGCAGTGCGAACAGCGCATACAGCGCCGCAGAAAGCAGTCCCAGCACAATTCCCAGCCGATAACGGATATCCAGGCTGAAAATAAGCAGGACGCCGGAAATGGCGATGAAACTGATAAGGACTTCTATCCAGGAGATGCGTTTCCGGTTGAGAAGCGGGTCCAGCAGTGTGGTAAAGAAACAGGACGTAGCAATGCAGGCCACGCCGATAGACACGTTGGAAGCCTGAATGCTGGCATAAAAGGCCACCCAGTGCAGGGCCAGGATGCCGCCGCAGCCTGCAATCCTGGAAAAAGCTTTCCAGCTCACTTTGTGCAATCGGCCCGTTAGGCCCAGCACGACAGCCAGCGCAGCTACGCTCACCATGATGCGGTACCACACAAGCGGCAGGCCTCCGAGAGAAATCATCCTCCCGAATATCCCCGTCCAGCCGGCCAGAAATACGGCCGTGTGGAGCAGCATCAGTGTTTGTGTTTCCTTAATACGCAAAAAAAACAAAAATAGGCAACGGCAGAAAGAAAAACCCGCGAAAAAACTAGAACACCATATTCCAAGCAGCCCGCTGCGCCCGTGCACTATGGGCGGCATTCATCTTGCCGAAATTCCATTTGACGCCCAGGAGAATGTACCGGCCCATGATCAGCCTGTAGCTGTCTTCCTCGTAGTTGGCCGTGACGGTATGCGTAAGATTGCGCGTCTGGTTCAGGATATCGTGCACCTGGACACTCAGGTTGAAAGCGCCGATACTCTTGGAAATCTCTGCATTCCACTGCCATTCCGGCTGGCCATAACCCGCAGCATAGCCCTTGTAGAACACATAGGACAAGTCTGAAATGAACTCGAACTCGTGCCTGGTGGTATAGGACCCCTCGACCGTGAAATGGGTGTCCAGCGTATTCAGGTTGGTTTTGGGATTCAGCGAATAACGGGCTATGCGTCCGAATGTACCAGCCTCTGCACTGACCGACCAGCGATCCGGATTGTACTTGACCATAAGGGTGGCGCCGGGTCTGAAGGAACGCGTCTGGCTTTCCGAGAATCCGCTGAGCCCGCCATAAAAGCGGTCCCCATCTGCATTTCCCCAAAAAGTCTCCATAAACGCCGAATAATCAAATGAATCCTTATCCAGCGCCGGCAGTGTTCCCGTAGCCTGGTAACTCACAGAAGCGGAATAACCGGCATCGGCATAGATGGTCATGGACCAAAGCTTTCCGGCATCCAGCGGCGTGGTGTAACTCACCGACATCCCCAGCGACAGGCTGGGTTTCTTCGCATTCACGGGTAAGGAATAAAGGATTCCGTCGGCATCGTACCAAAGTGCCGATCCTATGGGATTGAAGCTGAACTGCCCGTACAGATAGGCCATGAGGGTAGAGAACTTTTCCCGGTTGTTCCGCGTCCAGCTGGCACTGGTGTACGAGGACGAATAGGGTTTCAGATAGACGTTACCCATGCTCAGGCGGGCAGGGTTGCCGATATTCAGGACCGGCAGCATCCGCGCATTGCCGGGGCGCTGGGTATAACCGGAGACGGACAGATTGAAGCGGTCGTTCCCCTTGCTGTGCTGAAAGCGGAATCGGGGCGTCACGAACCAGCTCCATTCGTCCTTCCCGGTAATGTCTTCTATGCCATAGGACTTGGAGAAGGTCTCGTTGAGGACGCCCGACAAATCTGCGCCAAAGCTGAGCCAGCTACCCTCCCGGAACTGATACTGGGCAAGGATGCCGTATTCCTGAGCCATTGATTTAGAGTTGCTTATGGACGAGTAATAATCGTTCCGCCCAGCGGCATCAAAAGCATCGCGAACGTTGTCCCGCTGCTGCCAGGTCAACTCCGCCGTAGTGGAAAGGGTCCATTTCCCGCCGATGGGCTCCGTATAGCGGAGCATCCCGTTGATCCAGTAACTGGAGGCATCGGAATCATAATTCATGCTCCGTTCATCCCGGCTCTGGGCGGTGGTCAGAAGGGAGGTTTCGGTGCTTTCGCCACCGGTTCCGCTGTAGGACAGATTGGCCCCCAGCTGCAGGGTGCGATTGCTCTTTCCCCAAAGTTCCCGCAACGTGATGTCTGAATCCAATGACGTGTAACGGTAAGAGGAGAGGCTGTGGCCCGTATTCTCCGAGCGGTTGAGGAATTCCCCTTTCCGGGTAGTCCCGGTGGCACTCTGGCTGAAGGATTCTGTCCGGTTGTAACGGAACGAGGGCCGGATATGGAACCACACCTTCCCTGCCTCTTTCTGGAATTCCAGATCGGCATGGACGCCGCTGTCATAAGATTTTCCGCTGTTTTCCGAAGCGGAATTCAAGTCCCCGCCGTCCTGGTATGTGGTCCTGTCAGCCCGGGTCCCGGAGTCCGTGTCCGAATACTTCATATTTACGCTGACGGTGGTTTCCACATCTTTGATGCGCGAAGTGTTGGCATTGACCCCCAGTTGGGCGACCGTTGAGAGGCCCTGGTCCAGTGAAGTGCGTTCCCCGTCTTCGTCCATGATGACGAACACAGCACCTGAGTCGCTGATATTCTGTCCGTTGGCAATTACCGTCACCTGATCCTTCTCCGTATAGGCCGACACCAGGGCATTCGCATTCCAAAGGAATCCCCGGTTGTCCCGGAGCACATCGTCCCCGTCCTTGCGGACCAGGGTGGTGCCGCCTTTCAGGCCCACATTGCCGAACCAGCCTTTCTCGTATTCCTTCTTCAGGGCTACGTCCAGTACCTTTTCCCGGCTGCCGTCCTGGATGCCGGAAGCACGGGTCTGCTCGCTTTCCCGGTCAATGACGCGGATCTTGTCCACCACCGCCGCCGGCAGGTTGTTCAGCGCCGTACTCTGGTCTTTGAAAAAGAAGGTGCGTCCACCCACCGTAAGCTTGTCGATTTCCTCTCCGTTGAACTTAACCTTCCCATCCTCAGTGATTTCCATGCCCGGCATACGCCGCAGGAGGTCTTTGAGCATGGCATTGGCGCCTACCCGGAAAGACGAAGCGCTGAACTCCACCGTATCTTTTTTCACCACAATAGGATTGCCCACGTCGGTGACGGTAGCCGCCTGCAGGAACTGCTCGTCCACCTGCAAGCGGATGGTACCCATATCCACCTGACGCTCACGGAAATAGCGTTCCTTGACAAAAGGCTTGTAGCCCATCATCTCCACATGGAAGAAGTAACGGCCGAATGGCACTTCGTCCAGCTTGGCTTCGCCTTGGGCGTCCGTGAGGGTGAAATTGGTAATGGTGGTATCCTTGGACGGGATGACATAGACAGAGGCAAAACCTACCGGCTCGTTGGTAAGCGAATCCAGCACCGTAGCCTTGATTTCGCTCATGCGCCCTTGGAAAAGATTGTCGTTTAGAATAACCACCTGTGCCCTGGCGGGAAGTCCAAGGCACAGCAGTAAGGTCATGAGAACCAGAAGTTTCCTCATTGCGTTTTGTTTTC
>JAILIM010000081.1 GCA_024695285.1 Bacteroidales bacterium | reverse complement strand
GACCTTCCCAAGGAGCAGGGCCTGCTGGAGGTGATGTTCGCCTGCAAGCCTGAACTCTGTGACACCCTTGTGACCACCGCTCAGAAGATAGTCGCCGACATGGCCGCCGAAGGCCCCACCGACGAGGAGTTCGCGATGACCGTGCTCAACCTCAAGAAGAACATTCCCGAAAAGAGGATAGGCAACGGCTACTGGTTGAACCTCCTCAAGGACTATGCGCTCAACCCGGTCGAATGGGACAAGGCATATGAAGATGCCGTGGAGAAGCTCACCGCCGCCGACGTAAAGCAGGCCGCAAAGGCTCTCCTGGAGTCCGGAAACATAGTCGAATTCGTACAGAAACCCGAATAGGACCATGGCAAAAAAGAACAAATCGGGCGTGGATGTCCGATATCAGGACAAGGAAAAGGCCGCTCTCGTGCGCAACATCCGCAAGAGCGTGTTCTTCAACAAGCACGAAATGAACGCTATAGCTGAGTACCGCAGGAAATTCGGCCTGCGGTCACTCAGCGCGCTCATCCGTCAGGCTACCATGGAGCATGTGCTCAAGCAGCTTGACGAAGGACACCCAACCCTGTTCTAAAGTGGCTGAGATTTATTTCGCAGGCGGTTGCTTCTGGGGCGTCGCCCACTTCTTTTCGGGAGTGGGCGGCGTTCTGAGCGCCGTGAGCGGATATGCTCAGGGCTCCCCCGGCTTCGAGGGACGTCCTTCCTATGAAGAGGTGTACACCGACACCACCGGCTTTGCCGAGACGGTGCGGGTTACCTACAGGCCGGAGCGCATCTCCCTTGAAACACTGGCCGATCTTTATTTCTGTATTATCGACCCCTTGAGCCTGAACCGCCAGGGGCACGACGAGGGCACCCGTTACCGTACCGGTATCTACTATTCGGATCCTTCCGACCTACCCGTGCTTCAGGCAGCGTTCGAGAGGGTCTCCGCCAGGCTGGGACAGCCGCTTGCCGTGGAGCTGGAGCCCCTGCGCAACTTCTTCGAGGCCGAAGAGAGGCATCAGGATTATCTGGTAAAGCATCCCGACGGTTACTGCCACCTGCCGTCGAAGGTATTCAAGTACCTGCGCCTCTATCAGGACCTGGCGGCTCTGCTGGGCGACGAGCCAGATACCGTGGCGCGTATGGCGGAAAGCGCCGCGCTCATCTACGAGCGGATAAAGTTCTTCTGGGTGGGATTCTACCGGGTGGCTCCGGCTGTGGCTTCTGAAGCCCGGGAGCTGGTTCTCGGCCCCTTCCAGGGCCCGGCTGCATGCCTCAGGATAGGATTCGGACGCGGTGTCTGCGGCACTTCGTGGAAGGAAGCCCGCACCGTGGTGGTTCCCGACGTGGAAGCCTTCCCCGGGCACATCGCCTGCAGTTCCCTGTCAAAGTCCGAGATCGTCGTTCCGGTGCTGCGCAACGGATCCGTTACCGCCGTGCTGGATATAGACAGCACCGCGCCGGGCACTTTTGACGATACCGACGCGGCGTGGCTTGAAAAGATCTGCAAGTTAATCTAACCGCAGTGTAAATAAGTTTTCACGAGCTCGGCCACCTTGGTTGGATTGCCTTCCACATCGTGGCGCAGAGTTCTGTCGCGATAGGCGCGAAGACGTGCGATGGTGCCGTCGATGGCGCGGGCGTCGAACACTCCTTCGGCCTCGTAGAGGGCGCGCTGGCTTTCCAGGCAGTCGGCCGAGGCGGCGCAGCTGTCGGGCAGGCTCTCCAGCGCAGCCAGACGTGCCGCATTCTCCTTCTTGTGGATATCCACGTCGACGAAGGTCCGGTCGGCTTCGGCCAGTCCGTCGGGCATCTCGAGACCGAGCCTCACGCCCACGCAGAGTGCTGCCAGCAGCAGGTAGGCGTTGGCGCTGCCGTCGGGCGAACGCATCTCGAAGGTCTGCTTGAAGCTGCCGTCTACCGGGCCGCCTTTCTCGGCCGGATTGGCTTCGGCGCACATGTTCACGGTGCTCGTCCAGCCTAGCGGTACGCGGATTAGGGCGCTGCGGTTACTGTAGCCCCAGCACACGTTAGTGGGAGCCTCCTGATGCGGCACCAGGCGGAAGTACGATACCGGAACGGTGTTGCCGAAGGCGGTGATGGAGGGAGCTATCCTGAGCAGGCCGGCGATGGCGCGGCGGGCGGTCTCTGAAAGGGCTCCATCAGCCACGGTGACGCTCTTGCCGTCTTTCACCAGACGCATATGGATATGCATGCCCGAACCCGCCTTGCCGACGGTGATCTTCGGGGCGAAGGTGACGTTCAGTCCCTTCTTCCACGCAAGGGTGCGGATAATCCACTTGGCCAGGGTGATCTGGTCGGCTGCATCCTCGGCCGCCACGGGCAGGAATTCTATCTCGTTCTGCTCGTAGTTACGTCCTTCAAGGGTGAAGTTGCCCACCTCGGAATGGCCGTATTTGATGTTTCCGCCGGCCTGCGCGATGAGGTGCATGCACTCAGTGCGGAAAGAGTTGAACTTCGCGAACGGGTCGGACTCATGATAGCCGTGCTGGTTCTCCGCCGGGAAGGCCGGATCGAGTTCCGACACCACGTAGTATTCCAGCTCGCCCATGGCCTGGAACTCGATTCCGAACTTGTCCTTAAGGGTCTTGCAGGCCTTGTGAAGCGTGAAGTCGGGCGAGGATTCCAGACGGTGGCCGTCACGGTCGAAATACGCGCAGAGCATAGTGAGCGTGGGGATTTCCGCGAAGGGATCCACGAATGCGGTGCGGAAGCGCGGAAGCACGTAAAGGTCGGAACTGCCGGCCTCGATGAAGGGGAAGAGGCTGCTGCCGTCCACCCTTTCACCATAGGTGAGGATGTTGTCCAGGTATTCGTCGTCGGTTATTACGAAATTGAGCGTCTTGATGCGGCCGTCGCCAGCCGGATACATGAAGTCTATCATCTCGATGCCTTTCTCTTTCACGAAACGGATGACAACGGCCTTAGTGTTCAGTTGTGGTTTTTTCATATCCGCAAAAATA
>JAILIM010000062.1 GCA_024695285.1 Bacteroidales bacterium | reverse complement strand
TGCCAGCGGCAACAAGGCGATGATTCAGGGAGGTACCATCGAGAACATCCGGTTCTACGGCGAGCGCGATCCCATGGAACAGCGCTACGACCTGCGCGCCGTAAGTTTCTGCCGCTACGGAAGCGGGTTCATCACCAAGGCGTCGGAGATCAGGAGCGGCATCCAGGATACGCGCTGCCCGCGTGTCTTCGGGGATCCCGAGCCCGCCAACGGCATCCTCGGGGTGGGCGACTACCTGAAGCTGCGCTTCAACGAGCCCATCGCAGGCAACTATCTTGACGAGGACAATAACTTCCGACTGCTGGGAGTCACCAACCGCAGCGACATCGCCTCCTCGACCTCAGTGTATTTTGACGGCACACCCTCCTGTTCCGCCGCCAGCGCAGTGACGCGCGTGCTCAGCGACAAGAGCTTCTCCATCGACCTCATGGCCAAGCCGGCGAGCGCCACATCGTCTGAATCCCAGGAACTCTTCAGCCACACCACCCTCACGGGCGGTATAGGCTTCGGTCTGGAGCCGTCAGGCGCGGGCATGCGCCTCTACGGCTTCATTGACGACCGCCAGGCCCATTCGCAGACCCTCGAGCCGCTCACCGATTTCACACGTCTTATCATGACCTACGACCATGAGACAGGGGAGATTCGATTCTATGCGGGCACTCAGGATGTCACGGAAAGTATCGTTGCGGATTACGAGTTGACCGAATATGACGGTTCAGCCCCGCTGGTCTTCGGACAAGGTTACCATGGCAATATGCTTGAGGCCCGTCTCTGGCTGAAGGCCCTCTCCACCGACGAGATTGTGGAGACCCACAAGAAACGCCTCACCGGTTACGAAAACAAGCTTGCGGCCTACTATCCGATGAACGAGGGTCGCGGCGACATCTGCCACGACAAGGCCAGCGGGTCCACACTTACCCTCCAGGGCGCCACGTGGACGACCCCCTCGGGATATTCGCTCCAGATGGACGGTCAGCAGGCCGTAACCCTCGACCAGTACGTCCTCTCACGCTCCAACGTCCAGGACTACACGCTGATGTTCTGGTTCCGCACCACGGAATCCGACCAAGGGCTTTTCTCGGCGGGATGGACGGACACCTCAGCTTATAATGCTGTCCGGAAAGGCACACTGGTGGAAATGGAGAGCGGACGCCTTGTTTTGCACAACGGCAATATGGAGCAGCACACCGCCCTTACCTATAATGACGGTCTCTGGCACCACTTCATACTCACCGTCAACCGCACCTACAATATCGCCTCCGTCTATGTGGACGGCCAGATGACCAACACCTTTGCCACGGACAGCCTCTCCGGCCTGAGCGGCGTGATGGTGCTGGGTGGCGACCAGTACGGGCATACGACGACCTTCCACGGCCATCTCGACGATTTAGTAATCTACGAGCAGGCGCTGCCAAAAAGCCTTATCGAATCCTATGACAACCTTACGCCCATAGGCGACGAGATGGGACTTGTGGCCCTGCTGACCTTCTCCGAGCAGAAGGAGAACCCCAACGGCATCATGGAGGAGGTGTTCTCCATCAACAACCAGCGCATCTTCACGCTCACCGACGGCACGGTGGTGGAGAAGGTGCAGCCGCTGGTGGTCAGTCCCGACGCGGAGACGATGGCCGGCATGGGCGACCCGAACGACCACGCTCCCGTGCGCGAGTCTGACAAGCTGACAAAGATGAACTTCGACTGGAGCTACAACAATGACGAGCTGCTCATCAACATCAACATGCAAGACCGCGAGATCAATAAGAACAGTATCTACATTACCGTGCGTAACGTGGAAGACCTCAACGGCAACCGCACCGTCAGCCCCTCGATGTGGCAGGTGTATGTCAACAAGAACGTCCTGCTGTGGAACAGCGACGGGATCTCCCAGGTTTTCTACGAGCAGGCTGACCGTGACACGGAAATCCCCGTGCAGATCATGAACGTCAGCGGCCGCCGACACCAGTACACCATCGACGGCCTGCCCGATTGGCTGGATGTGAACCAGCCGTACGGCAGCCTCAATCCGCAGGAGACGCAGAATCTGGTCTTCACCATCAGCGAGGACCTGTCGGTGGGTGTCTACTCCGAAATCATCTACCTGACCGACGAGGACGACCTTTCCGAGCCGCTGCATGTCTACATAGAGGTGCGCGCCGTCTGCCCGTGGGAGGAGGTGTCCCCGCAGGAATTCTCCCACCAGATGTCGCTGATGGGACAGGTGGTGGTGGATGGTATCATCGACACCGACCCCAATGATGTGGTGGTGGCTATGTCGGACGGACGCATCGTCGGCTATGAGCATATCTCTTCCGGTAGCGAGATGACACCCGGCTCGATCTTCATGACGATCTACGGCAACGAACTGGTCGGTAGCCAGCCGCTGCAGTTCCGCCTGTGGCAGGCGTCCACGGGACGTATATTCGGCCTCACGCCGTCACCGGTCGTGTATTTCCAGAGCAACAGCTTGGTAGGGTTGCCGCCTGCCGACCCTGTCCTGCTCTCCACTTCGGCCAACGAGGTGCAGAACCTCGATATCAGGGAGGGATGGAACTGGATTTCGTTCAATATCGAGCCGAACAACGGTGGGGTTCTTAACGGTCTGTTCTTCACCGCCGAACCCTTCGTTGAGAACACCCAGATCAAGTCGGTCGCCACGCAGCAGTTCGCCGAATGGGACGGCTCGAATTGGAGCGGTTCGCTCAACAAGGTGAACTACCGCCATATGTACATGTTCTACAGCTACATGGATCACTACGGGACTCAGGTGTCCGGACGTCGTCTGGCCAATAACAGCGAGCGCACTATCAACCTCTACCCGGGATGGAACGTCTTCCCCTACCTGCTTACCTCCGCCTCGAGCCTGACTAACGCCATGGCCGATTATATAGATAACGCCGGTGTGGGCGATATTATAAAGTCGCAGACCCAGTTTGCCGTTTTCAACGACAACGACCATTGGATAGGCTCCCTCACCACCCTGGTGCCCGGCGAGGGCTACCTCCTCTACCGCAATGGCAATAGTATTGTACCGTTCACTTTCTACAGCAATAGCGGATCTAAGGGCATGGAAAATGAGAATCCGAAACCGACAGTTCCCGACTTTGAAAGACCGGCCACCAACATGACGGTGATTGCAAAAATTGAGAATGAGGAACTGAGAAAGAAGGCTCAGGAAGGCGGAACATTGAAGGCTTATGCCGGAACGAAACTGGCTGGCGTGGCTGAGTGGAAGGAAGTGGATGGCGACATACTGTTCTTCCTCACCATCGGCACCGACCAACCGGGACATCTGAGATTCTTCCTCGAAGAAGGAGTAGATAAGACAGAGCTGTTCGCCAACATTCCAATGAAAATCGCTGCTGACCACCGTTTCGGATCTTCAGACGATCCCGTCCTGCTAACTTCCAATCCCCAGTTCCCAATTCCCAACTTCCAGGCCTTCCCCACTGTCTTCACCGACCACGTGGACTTTGTAGTGAGGGATCTGGTTTCCGAGGATGTACACATCACCATCTGTAATGCTGCAGGCGTGACAGTTGACGAGATTAACACCCTGCGTTGGACAAACTGCGCGGATCTGTCTGCCGGAGTTTACTTCGCCACCCTGCACACCAAAGATTATACATCTACCATTAAACTGGTGAAGGTTAAGAGGTAACGTTTAGAGTATTAAAGATTAAAGATTATGATTATGAAAAAGCATTTGTCAATTCAATACCTTATTGTCATTTTAGTCTTGAGCTTGCTCACGGGTTGTAAAGATCCTGAGCCTGTCATTCCCAGTAGCAATGTTCCGACTCCTGACTGGCAGGTGTCATCAGACTACGACTACAGCACCAGTATGACTGTCATAGCCCAAGTGGACCTCACCGCGACTTATCCCGAGCTTACCCCCAACGACTGGCAGGTCGACACCAATGACCTGCTGGCCGCCTTTGCCGGAGGCGAGTGCATAGGGGTGGCATCACCCGTCGACAGTCTTTTCTTCCTCTACGTCACCTCGCCCTTACAGGAAAACGATGATATCATACTCCAGTACTATTCCTACCGTCTACGCAACATTTTCCAGGCCAGCAGCGTTCTCCATTTCGAAAACGATGGCCGCCTAGGAAGTGTCTCCGACCCGCTCAAACTTTCGTTTGTGGAATGGAATAAGGAGTGATTGTCCATAATTTGTATAATTGACAAAAAAAAGCACCGAATCTTTTTCGGTGCTTTTTTTATTGGATGACCTTCATCCTAAAATCGCAGCAGTTGCCGCCTTTACCCAAAGTTTTCGTCCTTCCCCAGATTACCTTTGGGTGGAGGTCGCCATAGCAGACGTTCTTTCCGCCCCATATTTTTCTTTCAAGTGAGGGACAATCTCTTTCAGATATTGGTTCTTTTTGCTCATGATTAATACGCGATAATAATGACGTTTACTCCCCTAGTGTATATTCG